>JAGODN010000138.1 GCA_017998195.1 Desulfobulbus sp.
GACCATCCGGCTGATGGCCCTGTTCATCGCCCTGATCGAGTTTGCCCTCAGCCTGCCGGTGTTCCTGTTCTTCGACAAGACCACCCACCTGATGCAGTTCGTCGAGCACCACCGCTGGATCCCGGCCCTGAACATCAATTACACGCTCGGCGTTGACGGCATCAGCGTACTCTTCCTGCTGCTCACCACCCTGATCATCCTGCTGTCCATCCTCGTCTCCTGGGAGGCGATCACGGACAAGGTGCCGGAGTTCTTCGTCAGCCTGCTGCTGCTCGAGGGCGCCATGATCGGCGTGTTCTGCGCCACCGACTTCTTCCTGTTCTACATCTTCTGGGAGGCCATGCTCATCCCGATGTTCCTGATCATCGGGGTCTGGGGCGGGCCGAACCGGATATACGCCACACTCAAGTTCTTCCTCTACACCCTCATCGGCAGCCTGCTCATGCTGGTGGGCATCATCCTCCTCTACCTGAACGGCGGCCACACCTTCGACATCCTCCGCCTGGCCGGGCAGTCCTACCCGCTCGAGCTGCAGCTCATCCTCTTCTGGGCCTTCTTCGCCGCCTTTGCCGTCAAGGTGCCGATGTGGCCGGTGCACACCTGGCTGCCCGACGCCCACACCGAGGCCCCGGCCGCGGGTTCGGTGATCCTCGCCGGGGTGCTCATCAAGATGGGCGCCTACGGCTTCCTCCGCTTCTCCATGCCCATCCTGCCCCAGGCCACCCAGGCGATGATGGTGCCCATGCTCGTGCTGTCGGTGATCGCCATCGTCTACGGCGCCATCGTCTGCCTGGCGCAGACCGACCTCAAGCGGTTGGTGGCCTACAGCTCGGTGAGCCACATGGGCTTTGTCACCCTCGGCCTGTTCGCCCTCAACCAGCGCGGCCTGGAAGGCGGCATCCTGCAGATGATCAACCACGGCGTGGTCACCGGCGCCTTGTTCCTCGCCATCGGCATGGTCTACGAGCGCACCCACACCCGCGAGATCGTCCACTACGGCGGCCTGGCCACGACCATGCCGGTGTTTGCCGGCTTCTTCCTGCTGTTCACCCTGGCCGCGGTCGGCCTGCCCGGCACCAACGGCTTCATCGGCGAGTTCCTCATCCTCCTCGGCGGCTTCGAGCGGCTGCCGTGGACCGCGGTGGTGGCCGCCTCGGGCCTCATCCTCGGGGCCTGGTACATGCTCTGGCTCTACCAGCGGATCTTTTTCAACGGCGTCAACGAGCGGGTGCAGGGGTTGGCCGAACTCAACCTGCGTGAGATCCTCACCCTCGCGCCGATGGTCCTGCTCATCTTCTGGATCGGCCTGTATCCCAACGCGCTGCTCTCCTTCCTGCATGTTTCCGTGGCGCACCTGGTGGAGCAGGTACACGTTGGCGGACTGGCGCCGATGGTCGGCGCCGTGCTGCAGCCGTGATGGCACGTAGCTGTTTCCTTACCCTGGCTCTCTGAAAGAGGAACGAGCATGATCGAAGCTGTGGCTGTCAACTGGGCCGCGATGGAACCCGTTCTCCCGGAACTGCTGCTGATCGGCGTGGGCGTCCTGCTGATCGGCCTGGATCTCTTCATGCCCCGCCAGCGGCAGCTGCTGCCCTGGCTGACCGTGGTCGGCTGTTTGGCGGCGCTCTTCATGGTGCTCGCCGCCCGACCGGTGAGCACCTTTGGTGGCATGTTCTTCACCGACGGCTATGCCACCGTGTTCAAGGCCATCTGTTTGGGCGGGGCGATCCTCACCGCCCTGATGAGCGAGTCCTATCGGACCGTGGCGGGCATGCGCCAGGGCGAGCACTACAGCCTGATGCTCTTTTCCCTGGTGGGCATGCTGGTCATGGCCTCGGCCGGCGACCTGATCACCCTGTACCTGGGCCTGGAACTCATGGCCCTGCCCATCTACGCCATGGTCGGCCTGCACAAGACCGACCGCCGCACCAGCGAGGCCGCGGCCAAGTACTTCCTGCTCGGCGGCTTTGCCTCGGCCCTGCTGTTGTTCGGCATGTCGCTGCTGTACGGCCTGACCGGCACCACGGACATCGCCCGCATCGGCGAGTTGGTCGACTCCCTGCACCTGGCCGCCAACCCGGCCCTGCTCGCCGCCCTGGCGCTCCTCATCGCCGGTTTCGGCTTCAAGGTGGCGATGGCGCCGTTTCACCTGTGGACCGCTGACGTGTACGAGGGCGCGCCCACCATCGTCACCTCGTTCATGGCCGTGGCCGCCAAGGCGGCCGGTTTCGCCGTGTTCGGCCGGGTGCTGCTGCAGGCGCTGCCCGAACTGTACGACCACTGGGGCCCGGTGCTGGCGGTGCTGGCGGTGCTCACCATGGCCGTGGGCAACATCACCGCGCTCTGCCAGCGGAGCCTCAAGCGCATGCTCGCATACTCGGCCGTGGCCCACGCCGGCTACGCCCTGCTCGGCCTGCTCGCCGGCAGCGCCGAGGGCATGGCCGCGACCATGACCTACCTGTTCATCTACCTGTTCATGAACACCGGCGCCTTTGCCGTGCTCATGCTGCTCGCCCGGGCGGACGGCGGCGAAGCCCTGGACGACTGCCGCGGCCTGGCCACGCGCAGCCCCCTGGTGGCCGCACTCATGCTCGTCTACCTGTTCTCGCTCACCGGCATCCCGCCCACCGCCGGCTTTGTCGGCAAGTTTTTCCTGCTCAAGGCCGCCTTCACCGCCGGCTACACCACCACCGTGGTGCTGGCGGTCCTCTTCAGCGCCATCTCCGCTTACTTCTACCTGCGCGTGGTCCGCTACATGTACATGAGCGAACCGCAGCAGGAGGGGGCGGGCCCGCTCCGCTGCTCACCGGGCATGCTCGCCGCGCTCACCCTCTGCCTGCTCGGGGTGATCGGTCTTGGTCTGTTCCCCGGGCCGCTGCTGGGCTGGACCACCTGGATCCTGCAGGGTTGAGCCGAGCGAACGCAAAAAAGCCCGGGTCGGCGGTGCCGACCCGGGCTTTTTTGCGTGCTGCGAACGGGGTTGTGCCCCGGTGTTCAAGGCATGGCCGGTTTTGGCCAGGCGGAGGCCAACTCCTCGATGAGCACCCGGCGGATGTCGCGCAACTCCACCACATCGCGCACCTGCGGATTGTCCCGGGTGAGGAAACCGAGGTTCACCTCGCCGCCGGAGAGGAGGAAGTCGGTCAGGGCCACCCGGTAGCGGCCGGCCGGATCAACCGGTTCGCCGCCCACCTGCCAGACGCCGTTCTCCCAGGTGATGCCGGCCGAGTGCAGGTAGCCGCCGAGTCCCTGGTTGTGCACCCCGGCATCCAGTACCCGGGTGAGCAGGGCGCCGTTCAGGGTGGCTGCCACCACCTTGCCGCCGAAAGGCAGGATGCGCAGGATGTCGTACTCGGTGACCGGACCGGCCGGCAGCACATCGTCGATGCGCACCGAACCGCCGTTGAACACGGCCGCGTCGGCGCCTTTGGCCTCGCGCTGCATGGCCTGGGCGATCAGCGCGGTCAGTCGGCCGGGACGGTTGCGCACCGTGGCTTCGAGGCCGTCGAGGGGCTCGTCGCTCACCGCGATCACTCGTTCCGGGGTGAAGCCGTCCTTGCGGAAGGCGGCGAAGCCCACCTCGGTCCACCGGTCCGCCACCGCCGCCACGGCCTGGTCTGCGGGGATCGAGTCGTCGACCAACTGCATCCGGGTGGTCACGGTCGGCCGCGTTCCGGGCGCGGCGAAACGCAGGGTGACGATGGCCAGCGAGCGGAAGTTGGCGTCCGCCTTGACAATGGGCACAAACTTCGGGCCGCGGAAGATGTGCCAGTTCTCGTGTTCGTGGCCGCCGAGGATGAGGTCGATTTCCGGCACGGCCGCGGCCAGAGCGCTGTCCCGGGCCAGTGACAGGTGGGTGAGGGCGATGATGGCATCGGTTTTGCCCCGCAGTTTGGCCACCTGCTCGCGGGCGCTCTCGACCGGGTCCTGGTAACGCACCCAGGGCTTGCGGTTGCTGTCAATGGTCAGACCGACCAGGCCGATGCGCAGGGTGCGGCCGCCCGCCTGCACCGGCACCACCGCCGAGGTCTGCAGACCGGCAAAGGGCTGGCCGTTGCCGTCGACCACGTTGCTGCTGACAATGCCGAATTTCGCCTCGCCCAGGTGGGCGCGGAACCGCTCCTCGCTGACATCGAACTCGTGGTTGCCCAGGGTGGTCCAGTCCAGGCCCAGGGCGCCGAGCACCTCGACCATCTGCCGGCCGGCCAGGGGCTGGCCGTCGACCCGGGCCGTGCCGAGCGCCGAGGGCGACAGGTAGTCGCCGCCAAGCGTGACCAGCACCGGGCCGCCGGCCCGTTTCAGGTCGGCCGCCACCGTGGCCATCCGGGCCGGGCCACCGTAGCGGCCGCCCTCCACGGGCTGGATCTCGTAAACGTCGTTGGCATGGACAAGGGTCAGCTCGACCGGCGGGGTCGTCTGTTCGGCCGCGGTCGACCGGCCCGGCGCCAGGGCGAGGAGCAGGGCCAGGAGGACGGCGGTGAGCGTTGGCAGGGTGCGCATGGGAGTTTCTCCGGGTGGGGGTGTCGGTCAGTCGTCCAGGTAGATCATTTTCCGGGTCATGCCGCCATCGACCACGAAGTTCTGGCCGGTGATGAACCCGGCTTCGTCGGACAGCAGGAAGGCGGTCAGGGCGGCCACGTCCTCGGGCCGGCCGACCCGGCCCGCCGGGTGCTGGCCGTGGTCCTCGGGGCGCAGCACGGGTTCGCGCCGGTTGGCCTGTTTCTGCCAGGCCTCCACCGCGATCCAGCCCGGGCTCAGGCAGTTGACCCGCACCGCCGGGCCCAGGCTGACGGCCAGGGCGTGGGTGAGGGCGACCAGGCCGCCCTTGCTCGCCGAGTAGGCTTCGGTGCGGGCCTCGGACTGCAGGGCCCGGGTGGAGGCGATGTTGACGATGGCGCCGCCGCTGCGGCGCAGCAGCGGCGCCGCATGTTTGGCCAGGAGGAAGGGGCCGGTCAGGTTGACCGCCAGCACCCGGTTCCAGTCGGCCAGCCGGAGTTCTTCCGGCGGACCGGTGAACGGCCCGGCAATACCGGCGTTGTTGACCAGGCCGTCCAGTCGGCCGAAATCCCGGTGGATCTGTGCCAGCAGGTCGGCCACCGCCGCCTCGTCGCTCACATCGCCAACGAGCGGGACGATGCGACCGTTCGCCTCATGCGCGGTCTCGGCCGCCGCCTCGGCGTCCAGGTCGAAGATCACCACTGTGAAGCCCTTCGCGGCCAGGTGCAGGGCAATACCCCGGCCGATGCCCTGGCCGCCGCCGGTGACCAAGGCCACCCGTGTTTTGTTGGTGCTCCCTTGCATGGCGGAGCTCAGGCGAGTGAGCGGATGACCACCTCGCGCACGTCGTCGGACAGGGCGGGCCGGGCGGCGAGCCGCTCCAGCTGGGCGCGCATCAGCTCCTGCCGGCTTGTGTCGTAGCGCCGCCACTGCGTGAGCGGGGTGAGCATGCGGGCGGCGATCTGCGGGTTGCGCTCGTCAAGCAGCGCGACCTGGTCACCGAGGAATGCGTAGCCGGACCCGTCGGCCGCGTGGAACTGGCTGTGGTTGGTCGCGCCGAAGGTGGCGATCAGGCTGCGCACCTTGTTCGGGTTGCGGTAGGTAAAGGACGGGTGCGCGGTCAGGCGGCGGACCCGCTCCAGGGTGCCGGGCAGGGTGCAGCCGGCCTGCAGGGCGAGCCATTTGTCCACCACCAGCGGGTCGTGCTGCCAGCGCTCGTGGAAGTCGGCGAGCAGCTGTGTCCCGGCGTCCAGGTCCGCGTTGACCACCGCGGTGAGCGCGGCCATGGTGTCGGTCATATTGCCCGCCCCGCGGTACTGGTCGAGCCCCAGGGCGAGCAGGTCCGGCTCGACCCGGCTGCCCGGGTCTGCGGCGAGCAGGTAGGCGAGGCAGAGGTTTCTGAGCGAGCGCCGGCCGGCGTCCACCGGGTCGTAGCGATAGGGAGGGCCCACGCGCAATTCGGCGTAGCGTTCCCGCAGTTCCGTCCTCAGTTCCCGGCCCACAGCGGCGCGGAACCGCTGGCGCACGGTGAACACGGCCACCGGGTCGACCACGGCCAGCTGCTGGCTGATCCAGTTCTCCGCGGGCAGCACCAGGGCCACGGCCAGGAAGGCCGGGTCGCTGTCGCGGTCGCGCAGCAGGTCGCGCAGGCCCTGGTAGAGCGTCCGGGGCAGGGTGACCGGGTCGTCCTGCCGGGCCTCGTCCATGCAAGCGAGCAGGTGGCGCAGGGCGAGCTGCTGGCCTGCCTCCCAGCGGTTGAAGGGGTCCGGGTCACGGGCCATGCGCAGGCCGAGTTCCTCGTCGGTCTGCTCGAATCGGACCCGCACCGGCGCGGAGAAGTTACGCAGGAAGGAGACCACCGGCCGGGTCGGTACCGGCGCGAGCACGAACGCCTGCTCCCGCTCCTCGAGCACGAGCACCCGGGTGCCGTCCTCGTCCGCGCCCTCGACGGGCAGGGATGTGCCATCCCGGTCGAGCAGGCCCACGGCAAGCGGCATGAAGAAGGGTTCCTTGACCGCGGCCTCGCGAGTCGGCGGGCAGGTCTGCACCACATGCAGGGTGAGCTGTTCGCCGGCCTCGTCCCAGTTGGCCTGCACGGCCAGCTCCGGCGTGCCGGCCTGGGCGTACCAGCGCTTGAACCGGGTCAGGTCCAGGCCCGAGGCCGCCTCCATGGCGCTGACAAAGTCGTCGCAGGTCACGGCCTGGCCATCGTGGCGGGCGAAGTACAGGTCCATGCCCCGGCGGAACCCGGCCTCGCCGAGCAGGGTGTGGAGCATGCGGATCACCTCCGCGCCCTTGTTGTACACGGTCAGGGTGTAGAAGTTGTTGATCTCC
>JAGODN010000139.1 GCA_017998195.1 Desulfobulbus sp.
GTCAGGGACAAACTCTTCCACTGCCCCGTGAGCCGGTAGGCGCGCTCGCCGGTGAGCGGCACGATCTGGCTGACATGGCGGAAATCGATGTTTTCCAGATGGTTGAACTGCAGGCGCAGGGCCCGCGTCGGCTCGTCGCCCTCCCCTTTGGCCACCCGCCAGCTGCTGCCCTGGACCTTGCCCAGGCGCCAGCCAAAGGCCGTGTTGAGCGGCTTGTCCGCGAAGCTGCCGTCGTGCAGCAGCGGCTCCGGGCCGAACACCTGCCGCCACACCGCGCCGGCCTGTTCCACCCGGTCCTGGCGCAGCAGCAGCTCGACAAAGTCGGCCACCTGCTTGCGATCCTGTGCGGCCGCGGCCTCACCCAGCCCGGCCCAGAGGATGGCGGCCTCGTCCACCCGGCGCGAGCGCACGGCGTAATGAAACAGGCTGGCCAGGTTGTCCGCGCCCATCACCCGCATCAGTTCGGCCGGCTCGGGCCAGAGCGAAAAGGCCAGGCGCAGGGCGTCGTCGCGGGTTTTGCCGGTGGCCTCGGCCGCCAGCCACGCCAGGTCGCGCTCGAGGATGTCGCGCCGGCCCATCTGGTGGGCCACCAGCACCTTGTCCCAGCGGTAACGGTTGACCTCGGCGGTGAGCTGGTCCGCCCGGTCCAGCAGCCGATCCGCGGCCGGGCGGTCGCCGGTGTCGTTCTTCAGCTCCGCCAGCCCGAGCCAGGCCGGGATGAACACCGGGTTCACGGCCAGGGCCTGGCGGTACAGTCGCTCCGCCCCGGCCGTGTCCGCCTCCACCAGGTGCAGCTGCTTGCCGTGCCAGGTGAGCATGCGCGGGTTGCGCTGGTAGGCGATCTCCGGGTCGGCCACCTTGCGGTCGCTGTACTCGCTCTGCAGCAGGAGGCTCAGGCGCAGGTGCCAGGCCGCCAGCGCGATCAGCGCCAGCACGCAGACGAGCCGCAGCGGCCGGATGTCAGCGACACGAAAGGTCATGGGCCGGTTCAGCTGTTGCGGTCCTTGCCATACTCGTAGTCATAGGCGTAGTACTTGTAGCTGCCGTACGAGCCCAGCCCCTTCTTGCGCCCTGCCTTGTTGATGATCGCGCCGAGGATGCGGCCGCCGATGTTGTTGATGGCGTTGCGGAAATGCTTGACCCCCTCGCGCGGGGTGTCCTCCTCGGTGGTCACCAGGATGACCCCGTCCACCATGTGGGCGAGCACCAGGATCTCGGCGAATCCCTGGTAGGGCGGGCCGTCGAGGATAACCCGGTCGTATTTCTGCGCCACCACCCCGAGCAGCTGGCGCATCCGCTTGGAGCTGAGCATCTCCGCCGGGTTGGGCGGCAGCGGGCCGCTGCCGATGTAGTCCAGGTTGGGGAAGTCGGTGGGCTGGATGGCCTCGCCCAGCTTGACCAGGCCGCTGAGCACGCTGGACAGCCCCACGCTCTTGTCGCCGCCGCTGAGTACCTTGTGCAGGCTCGGCTTGCGCAGGTCCACGTCGATGAGCAGACATTTCTCTTCTTCGGACACGTACGACAGGGCCGTGTTCACCGACAGCGAACTCTTGCCCGCGCCCGGCTGGATGCTGGTGAGCAGCAGGGTCTTGGGCGGGTCGTCGGCCACGGACAGGCGCACCGAGGTCATGGTGGTGCGGAAGGCCTCGGCCACGGGCGAGCGCGGATCCTGGTAGAACTTGAGCGCCATGGCCGCGCGGTTGTCCACCGCCTCCTTGTCGTAAGGGATCACCCCCAGCACCGGGATGCGGAACCGGTCCACCAGTTCGTCCGGGTTCTTGATGGTGTTGTCGAAGTGTTCGAGCAGGAAGGCCGCACCCATGCCGCCCATCAGCCCGAGCGCGATGCCGAGCAGCAGGTTCATGGCCACCCGCGGCTTGTACGGGTAGAGCGGCGCCCGGGCCGCGTCGATCACCTGGATGTTGGTCATGGTCGCGCCCACCGTGGCCTCGATCTCCTTGGCCCGCTGCAGCAGGCTCTGGTAGATGGACTTGTTCGTCTCCACCTCGCGTTCGTAGATCTTGTACTGGGTGGCCTGGCCCTCCAGGTCGAGCGATTTCTGTTTCTGCTCCTCGGTCTTGGTCTCGAGGAAGAGTTCGGTCTTCAGGGCGGTGAGGTAGTCGTTCTTGATGGTCTCGAAGATGCCGCGCTTCTCGGTGGCGATGCGCGCCTCGACGTCGTCCATGCGCGCCTTGAGCTGGCGCATCTGCGGGTAATCGGGCTTGAAGGTGATGCCCAGGTTCTCGTACTCGGCGCGCAGGGTGGCGTGCTGGCTCTTCAGGTCCTGGATGAGCTTGTTGTCCATGATCTGGGTCAGCTCGCCCCCTTCCGGCCCCTGGTTCTGGTTGTAGCGCGCCTCCTTGGCGATGCGGTCGGCGCGCGCCTTGGCCAGGGCCTCGTTGAACTCCTCCATCTGCCGGAAGGTCAGGTTGGTCTTGGGGTCGAGCGAGACGATGCCGATCTTGCGGGCAAAGGCCTGCAGATCCTGCTCGGATTTTTCCAGCTTCACCTGGGCCGCGTGGATCTGCTTCTCCAGGAACTTGCCGGCGTCACGGCTGGCCTTGAGGTTGCCGTCCATGTGCATGTCGAGAAAGGCGTCCATGGCCGAGTTGACGATGGCCGCGGAGAGTTCCGGGTCCGGGCTGGCGAAGCTCACCTCGATGAGTTCGCTGTTCTTCACCGGGGTGACGCCGAACTGCTCCCTGAACCGGCCCAGCATGCTGTTCTGCAGCACCTGCTCGCGCGCCTCCTCGCTGAGCAGGTCGATCTCGTCGCCCTTCTCGTCGGCGCGGATGAACCCTTTGAGGGTATCCATCAGGCCGCTGGCCTGGGCCTCGCCCGGCTTGGCCTCGAGCGCCGGGTTGAACACCTTGTGGCTGGCCAGCTCCAGCCGCTCGATCACCCGGTTGGCGAGCTGCTCGCTCTGCAGCATCTTCACCTGGGTCTGCTGGAACTCCATGGTCTTGAGCGCGCTCGACTCGACGTTGTCGAAATTGGTGAGGTTGCCGGCCTGGGCCGACACCTTGATCGAGCCGGTGGCCTTGAACTGCGGGGTCATGCTGAAGGTGACGAGCACGGCGGTGAAGAAGCAGACCAGCAGGCAGGTGATCACCGTCCACTTGCGCCGCAGGAGCACGTCGAGCAGGTCGCGCAGGTCGATTTCGTCCTCGTAGTCGGGCACCAGTTCGCGCACCTCGGTGCTGGGGAGGTGCTGCTGGGCGGTGTCGCGCAGCATGATCTGCCGGTCCGCGTTGGGGTACTGATCTGAATTTTTCATAGTCCGTTGTCAACCGGGGGATGGTGAATCGATTCGGGCGAGGGGTCGAGCAGCCGGGCCGGGTTGGTCCGCCACAGGCGGACCAGGGTCTCCGGGTTGATGAGGTCGGCGAGTCGCTGCCGCTCCTCCGGGCTCGGCGGGGTGCGGCGGCGGGCGCCGTGCGCGTCCGAGGCCAGGTAGTGGACGCAGCCGTTGGCGAGCAGTTCCAGCGCGGTCTTGCGGCAGCGCTGGTCGAAATGGTCGAGCAGGCTGCCGCTGTTCACCTGGATCTCCAACCCCTGTCTGGCCAGGCGCAGCAGCGGGTCGTAATTGCGCTGGAAGGCGGTGATCCGCTCGACGTGGGCGATGATCACCCGGTGGCCCTGGTCGAGCAGGCTGCGCACCGCGTGCAGCAGGTCTTCCTGCGAGCCGTGGAAGTCCGGTTCGATCAGGAAATGTGCCGAGAGGCCGAGCGGCAGCACCGAGCCGGCCTGCAGCCGGTCCGCCAGCCGCTTGTGGAAGGCGATCTCCATGCCCGCGTACACCCGCAGGGGGATCCCTTCGGCGTCGAGCCGGGCCTGCACGGCCGCGAGCCGTTCGGCGATGATACGGCTGTCCGCGGACCAGGCCGTGCCCGGGATGAAATGGGGCGTGGCCACCACCGCCGCGAACCCGGCCGCCACGTACAGCCGCGCCATGGCCGCGCTCTCGTCCAGGTCGCGGGCGCCGTCGTCGATGCCGGGCAGGATGTGGCAGTGGATGTCGACCAGGCCGTCCGGGGTCATGGGGTCGCCTCCCCGCGGGTGTGGGTTGCGCTGCGCCCGGGCCTGGGCCGGAGCGCCGTGGCCACCAGCGCGGCCAGGGTGGTGGCGTAGAACAGGGTGGCCGGCAGTCGCCAGCCGAAATCCACCCAGCCGTGCACGAACAAGCCCACCAGCGCGGCAAAGGCGGCGGTGCCGACGAGCACCGCGGTGGACCGGGCCTCCTCGGTGCGGTGCAGCCTGCTGAGCCCCAGGCCGGCCCGGACCATCAGCGTTGCCAGCCACCCGAACAGCAGCGCGGCCGCCGGCAGGCCGAGTTCCACCGCGAACTCCAGGTACTCGTTGTGGGCGTGGTCGAAATGGACCTGCGCCGGCAGCCCCTTCAGGTACACGGGCGAGAGCAGGTCGTAGGAACCCAGACCGATGCCGGTCAGCCAGTGCTCGCTGACCATGGGCAGGCTGGCCAGGTAGACGTTCAGCCGCCCCAGGCCCGACTGGTCGATGGAGTTGAACCGGTTGACCACCGTGTCCAGGCCGAGCAGCAGGCCGTAGCCGCCCAGGAAAAAGAGCAGGACGGCGGCCACTGTCAGCCGGGTGCGGCGCGAGAGCGGCAGGGTCAGGTTGAGGGTGAACAGCACCACCAGCATGCTGATGATACCGCCGCGCGACAGCGAAAAGAGCACGGCGAGCAGCATCATGCCCGCGGCCAGCAGGTAGAGCCCGACCAGCCGGTTCTCGCGGTTCAGGTTGCGCAGCACCTGGCCGAAGCGGCGGGTGGAGCGGCGCGGGTCCACCGCGAAGATCCGGCCCAGGGCGGCCACGGCCAGGCCGACGGCCACCGGCCAGCACAGGTTGAGCAGGGCCGCGTACTGGTTCTTGTAGATGATCGTGCCCTGGGCGGCCCGCTGGGAGATGGACAACCAGAGCACGCCCAGCTGCGGCCGGAGAAACTGGAACAGGCCGTAAAGGGCCTCGCCGGCCCCCACCAGGGCGATCACCCCGGCGACCACGGTGAGAAAGCTCGGATGTTCGTCGAGCAGGGTGCGCAGGGCGAGAAAGTAGACGAGCAGGGCCAGGTAGAGGATCACCTGGTGCAGGCTCGCCGCGCCCTGGTCGCTGAGGGGAATCAGGCTGCGCGCATCACCGGCGAGCAGGGCCACCTGGCGCATCCGCTCCGCCCGCGCCGGCGACAGCAGTTCCACCAGCGAGATCGGCAGGGGCAGCGACTGCACTGCGGCCCAGCCGAGCAGGATCAGCATCGGCAGGAGCCAGCGCCAGGCGATCGGCCGCTCCTCGGTCCGGCGCAACAGCAGCCAGCCGCCCAACCCCGCCAGCACCAGGCAGACGTAGCCGCTCTGCACGATCGGGTGCACGGCCCCGAACAGCAGGGGCACCGTGGCCAGCACGAACAGGACCGCAATCCGGGGCGGATGCACACTGGAGGTATCGATCATCGGCGGGCGGCGGACCAACAGGCGCGGGCAGCGGGCCGGGTCAGTTGGTGGGGTTCTTGTAATTGACACCCGTGCCCAGGAAGCCGAGCGAGAAGCCCGATCCCGAGGTGAGGATGCCCGACGAACTGGACTCGGCGAAGATGATGTCCTGGTCCTGGAGCACGAGGTTGTCGCCCAGGCCGCCCTGCAGGTCGCTGTAGCTGAGCTTGAGGATTTCGCGCTGCTTGCCCTTGCCCATGTAGCGGATCAGCTTGATGCTGTCCGTGTCCGCGTAGGAGGCGAGTCCGCCGGCCAGGGCCACGCCCTCGGCCACGGTCATCTTCGAACTGATCGGGTAGGTGCCCGGCTTGCGCACCGCGCCGTCGATGAACAGCTGGCCGGCCTCGGGCACGAACACCACGTCGCCGCCCTCGATGATCATGTTCTGGGCCAGGTTGCCCCGCTTGATCAGGTCATCCAGGTCGACCATGTAGGAAATGGGCTGGTTGGTCCTGGGGTCGGTGCGGCTGACATAGGCGGTGGCGCCGGCATTGGCGCCGAGCCCCTGGGCGATGGCGATCACGTCGAGCAGGCGGCGGCGGGACACGTAATCGTAGGTGCCGGGCTTGACCAGCGAGCCGACCAGGGTGATCTGCTTGCTCACGTGTTCCTTGATGTACACGGTGACGTGCGGGTCGTGCAGGTAGCGGGCCGCGTACAGGCGCTCGATCTTTTCCTCGGCCTCGGCCGCGGTGAGCCCGGCCACCTCGACGTTGTCGAGCAGCGGCAGGCTGACGAAGCCGCGCGAGGATATCCGCACCTCGGCGTTCAGGTTGGCGCTCTCGAACACCGTGACCGTGATCAGGTCACCGGCGCCGAGCAGGTAGTCGGCCGGGTTGTCGGCGGTCATGGCCGCCGGCGTGACCGCCTGGACCTCGGGCTTGACTTCGGCCTGCTCCTTCTGCTGTTGCAGTTTCTGGAAGTTGTCCAGGTCGGTGGTCGGGGTGAACTGTTCCTCGGCGCAGCCGGCACAGAACAGGGCGCAGAGCAGGAGGAAAAACGGCAGCAGACAGCGGGCGAAACGGGGTCGGCGCATGGGCATCATCGAAGCGAAAAACGTGTGGGGAAGAGACAAAAAAGCAGGATTACCGGCTGAGGGCCGGTAATCCTGCGGGACAACTGCGGGCTGTCGATCAAACGTTCGGGCTGGCCGGCGCGGGTCTGGAGGAATCCTTCTTCACGGGCTTTTTGGCCGGGGCCGGGGTCTCGGGTTCGGCCGGGGCCGGCGGGGTCACCTGGTTGTCGTTGTCGTCGTCATCGTCATCGGCCAGGGCCAGGACCACGCCGCCGGCAGCGAGCACACCGG
>JAGODN010000140.1 GCA_017998195.1 Desulfobulbus sp.
GGCCGCAGCCGCAGCACCGCGCCGTCGAGGACCGCGGTGCGCAGCTCCGCCCGGCTGCCGAGCCGCCCCTCCCGGCGCGCCTGTTCGTAGGCGAGATCCAGGTAGAGGAGCATGAACACCCCGGTCTCCGCATCCACGCCGAGCAGGGCTATCAGCCCCACCCAGACGGCGATGCTCATGTTGTAGCCGAGCAGATGGAGCAGCCAGACCGCGCCGATGGCCGAGAACGGCACCGCCAGCAGGACGATGCCGGTGCGCACCAGCGAACGGGTGTTCAGGTAGAGCAGCAGGAAGATGAGGAACAGGGTGAGCGGCAGGACCACCTGCAGCCGTTCACGCACCCGTTCCATGGCCTCGTACTGGCCGCTCCAGGCGACACTGTAGCCGGGCGGCAGGGTGACCCGTTCGCGGATCAGCCGGTCGGCCTCGTCGATGTAGGAGCGCGGGTCCCGCTCGGCCAGGTCCACGTACACGTAGCCGGTGCGCAGGCCGTCCTCGTTGCGGATCATGGCCGGCCCGCTGGTGAGGGCGATGGTGGCCAGCTGGCCCATCGGGATCTGTCGCTCGCCGCTGTCGTCGGCCACGAGCACGCGCGCCAGCGCCGGCAGGTCCTGGCGGAAATCGGGCAGGAGGCGGACGTTCACCGGGTAGCGCTCGCGTCCCTCCACCGTGGTGGTCACGGTTTCGCCGCCGATGGCGTTTTCGACCGCGGCCTGGGCCTGCTCCAGGGTCAGGCCGTTGTGCGCCAGCTGTTCGCGATCCCAGGTGATATCGAGGAAAAAGCCGCTGCCGGTGCGTTCGGCAAAGGCGCTGCGCGTGCCCTTGACCGCGGGCAGCAGGGCCTCGACCTGGGCGCCGATGGTTTCGATCACGGCCAGGTCGTCGCCCGCGATCTTCAGGCCGATGGGCGTGCGGATGCCGGTGGTGAGCATGTCGATGCGGCCCTTGACCGGCATGGTCCAGCCGTTGGCCAGCCCGGGCAGGCGCAGGGCCTCGTTCATCTCGGCGATGAGTTCCTCCCGGCTGATGTGGTCCGGGGTGAAGCGGCGCAGAACAGTCTTCAGCCAGTCCGGCGCCCAGTCGGAATACCAGGTGTCGCGGCTGCGCCACTGGTCGGTGGGGCGGAGGATGATCACGGTTTCGAGCATGGACAGCGGCGCCGGGTCGGTGGAGGTCTCGGCCCGGCCGGCCTTGCCGAGCACCCGCTCCACCTCGGGGAAGCCCTTGATGATCCGGTCCGTGGTCTGCAGCAGCCGCTGCGCCTCGCCGATGGCAATGCCCGGCATGGTCGAGGGCATGTAGAGCAGGGCGCCTTCGTCGAGGGCGGGCATGAATTCCGAGCCCAGGGAGAAATAGACCGGCACGGTCGCCGCCATGAGCGCCAGGGCCGTGCCCAGCACCACCGCCTTGCGCCGCAGGGCCCACTCGGCCACCGGCCGGTAGAGGCGGATCAGGGTGCGGCTCACCGGGTGTCGCTCCTCCGGGTGGATGGAGCCCGCGACCACGGCGTTGGTCGCCCGGCACAGCCAGCCCGGGCGGAAGGTGAACCGGCGCAGGTGGGTGAGGCTCAGGCGCAGGGCCGGGTCCAGGGTGATGGCCAGCACTGCGGCCACGATCATGGACAGGTTCTTGGTGTAGGCGAGCGGCTTGAACAGGCGGCCCTCCTGGGCCTCCAGGGTGAGCACCGGCAGAAAGGCCACGGCGATCACCAAGAGCGAAAAGAAACTCGGCCCGGCCACCTGCTTGACCGCGCCCAGGACCACGGCCCGGTAGTCGCCCCGGCGTCCGCCCTGTTCCCACTCCTCGAGCTTTTTGTGGGTCTGCTCGACCACCACGATGGAGGCGTCGACCATGGCGCCGATGGCAATGGCGATGCCGCCCAAGGACATGATGTTGGCGCTCACCCCCAGCCAGCGGAAGGGGATGAAGGCGATGAGCACGGCCACCGGGATGGTGATCATGGGGATGAGGGCGCTGGGGATGTGGCGCAGGAAGAGCAGGATGACCAGGGCGACGGTGACCATCACCTCGACCAGGGTGGTCTTCAGGGTGGCGATGGCCCGCAGGATGAGGGTGGAGCGGTCGTAGACCGGCAGCACCTGCACCCCTTCGGGCAAGCCCGGCTCGATCTGGCGGAGCCGTTCCTTGACCCGGTCGATGACCTCGAGCGCGTTCTGCCCCTGGCGCATGACCACGATGCCGGACACCACCTCGCCCTGACCGTCCAGGTCGGCCACGCCCCGGCGCAGGTCCGGCCCCAGGGCGACCGTGCCGATGTCCCGCACCCGGATGGGCGTGCCGTCCGCGCCGGTGGTCAGCAGGATGTTCTCGAAATCGGCCACCGAGGTGGCGTAGCCGCGGCCGCGGACCATGTACTCGGTGGAACCGAACTCGATGAGCCGGCCGCCCGTTTCCAGGTTGCCGCCGCGCACCGCCTCCACCACCCGGTTGATGCCCAGACCATAGGCCTGCAGCCGGTTGGGATCGACCAGCACCTGGTACTGCTTGCCGAACCCGCCCACCGGCGCCACCTCGGCCACGCCGGGCACGGCCTTGAGATGGTAGCGCAGGTACCAGTCCTGCAGGGCGCGCAGATCGGCCAGGCTGCGCGTGCCGGTGGTGTCCACCAGGGCGTACTGAAAGATCCAGCCCAGGCCGGTGGCGTCCGGGCCGAGTTCGGTCTGCACCCCCTGGGGCAGGCCGGGGAGCACGCCGGAGAGGTATTCCAGGGTGCGCGAGCGGGCCCAGTAGATGTCCGTACCCTCGTCGAAGAGCACGTACACGAACGAGGAGCCGAAATCGGAAAACCCCCGCACCGCCTTGACCTTAGGCGCGCCGAGCATGGCGCTGACAATCGGGTAGGTGACTTGGTCCTCGATCAGGTCCGGGCTGCGGTCCCAACGGGAATAGATGATCACCTGGGTGTCGCTCAGATCCGGGATGGCGTCCAGGGGCAGGTGGCGCATCGACCACCAGCCGCCGATACAGAGGGCCGCGGTCAGGAGAAAAACGACCAGCCGGTGCTCGACGGAAAAGTCGACGATGCGGTTAATCATGCGCCCCCTTGCCGTGGTCGGGCGGCATGTCGTGGGCGTGCGCACCGGCCGGCGCGCCGGTGGAACCGGACGGGTCCTGCTGGAACTGCTGTTTGCAGGCTTCGCTGCAGAAGAAATGGGTCACCCCGGCCACATCGAGGATGAGGCCATCGGCCCGGGCCTGCTGCGGGTCCACCTCCATGCCGCAGACCGGGTCCTTGACCTTGTCCGCCTGGTCCCGGGCCTGCGCGGCGGCCAGGGCAGGGGGCAGCGGCGGAACGACGTCTGCCTCGGAAACCACCGGTTCAGCAGGTGACTCGGAGGGCTCGGCGGGCTGGGCGGGGACGACGGTGTCGGGCTTCGCGACCGGTTGGGTCGCAACGGGCGATGGTGGCGCGGGTTGGGCTGCGGCTGGTTGGGTCGCGGCAGGTTGGGCTGCGTCGGGTTGGCTGGTGGCGGTAGGTGTTTGAACCGGCTGGTCGGTCATCAGGCCGGCGGCGGCCAGGCGCATGCGGCTCTCCGAATCGATGAGAAAGGTGCCCGAGGCGGCGATCTTCTCTCCAGGCTGCAGACCCCGGACAATCTCGACCCGGTCACCCGTGCGCCAGCCGGTCTGCACCTCTCGAGGTGCGAACAGACCCTCGCCGACCACCGCATACACGGTTTTCCGTAGGCCGGTATCGATCACCGCGCCGGTCGGTACGGAAACCGATGCCGGCAGGGGTACCTGGAATTCGACATCCACGAACATCTCCGGGCGGAACACCAGCCCGGGATTGTCCATCTCCAGGCGAACACGCCAGGAACGCGAGGCGCCATCAAACCGGGGCAGGGTGTGGCTGACCGTGGCCGTGAACTGCTGCGCCTGTCCGGGCAGGTTGACCCTGGCCTGCATGCCGGGCCGGAGGCGGCTCGTCTCCGGGTCGTGCAGGGACGCCTCGATCCAGACCTTGCTCAGATCGGCAATGCGGAAGCATTCCGTGCCGTTGTCGATTTTCTGTCGTGGCGAGATGTTGCGCGCAAGCACGTAGCCATCGACCGGGGAACGCAGGTCCACATGGGTGAGCTGGGTTCCGTTTGCCGTCATCTCCTGCAACTGGCTTTCTTCTACGCCGAGGTTCAACAACTCCAATCGCCCCCTGCGCCAGGAGAAGAGGGAGGTGTCGTTTTGAGCGGCCTGCGCCTCGCCGGTGGTCCCGGGCAGCGGTCCTCCGATACGTTCTGCCCCGGGGTGCATGGTCTGCGTTTCCGTCGTCGCCGCAGCTGATTTCGGGTGATGCGCAACGTGCGCGTTCGCGTTTTCTGACAGGGACATGGGCATCGGTGCGGGCGCTGCCGCCCTATCCTCCGAGCGACCGGGGGCCGGGGGCGTCTCCAGAGGAGGCGACGCCGGTTGCTGCCTGTTGTCGGTTGCAGGACCTTGCGCCACGGCGGCCGCAGACGGCGGCGTGTGGCTCCCGGAGGCAGCGGCCACATCGGCCTGGGGCGGGGGATACCTCAGCCGAGCCATCTCCCGCCTGGTCAGGGGCACGGCTGCCCCGCTGGTCCCGCTGGGTTGACGTAATTCTGTGAGATAGCGAGACTGCCAGGTGAGAAATTCGTAGCTGTACACCCGAATGCGGGCCAAGAGTTGATTCGCCTTGACCAGGCTGCCCGTGGTGCTGTCGTTGATCTCGCCCACCCAGCCATCCGTGGCTGCCCGCACCACGTAGATCCGGTTTTCATCGACAGCGAGGCGACCCAGTGCCCGGAAGGTCAGGGTCTCGGTTGTCCTCGTCACCTCCTCGATGTGTACCCCCAGGACTTGCTGCTTGTGCGGGCTGACAGTGACCGCGCCCGGCGCGTTCGACCGCGTACCTCCTCCGGGCACGTCCTCGTCGGCGTACACCGGTTCCATGGGCATACCACAGGGCGCGATGCCCGGCTCCAGGGTGGTGTGGGCCGGGTTCATCGGGTCGACGTAATGCAGGATCTGCCGGTTGCCGGTGCCCGCCGTCTCGTGCCCGGTCTGGCCTTGGTTGAATCGGGCTCCGCCAAAAAAAGCCACGATGAGCAGAATGAGGAACAGGAGAATGAAAAAAGATTTTTTCATGTGGCCTGGGGCGGGTTGTGAGGAAAATGCGCACCATCCGAACAGCCAGGAGAGACGCGCCTCAGCCGGTGCACACCCTGCTGATCCAAAGGTGCAGTCGTGGTTCGGACAGGTGCCGGGTGGGCACGCACCGAACTCTTGCCCGGCATGTCTTGACCCGGCCGAAGGTCATCGCGACGCACGAAACGAGTAGGCTTGCCAGTGATGGGGCAGACCGCCGGTCTCATCGGCCCTGCGTTGTGTTCATGGTTGTGAACTGTCGGTTAGCGTCTTGAGAAATGCAACAAGAAAGTCGCCGGTCATCATGAAATTGAACCATTGCATCATGTCGCGATCGCCCATATTGTCACCATCCTTCGTCGTTGGCCAGGCTCGGAAGACGTACCCGACGCCGCATTTCTGCGTCCGGGGAATGAAAAAGGGGGAGGGGTTTTGCCCCTCCCCCCTTTTTCGAGCATCCCGCTCAACAGGTTAAGGTGTGGTTACCGTTGCCGTGTTCGACCAGAGCGAGGCCTCTGTCCCGCTGAAGGCGTTAACCCTGTAATAATAGGTCTTCCCTCGTGGCACGGTCTGGGTGAAGGTTTGCAGGTTGGGACCAATGGTCGCGTTGACAAGGCCAAGACTGAATGCTGCGTTATCGGCCCGCTGGATCAGGAAGCCCGTCTCGTTTGAGGCGTTATCCGTCCATGTCAGCGTGACTGTAGCCGAGTTTTTGTTCTTCGCAACAGCGATCCCCGCCAAGCCGGTCGGCGCCGCGACCACATTAGGAGGAATGCTCCCCCCGGTGCTGGAATTGCCCCTGGAGTCGAGCGTCAGGGTGGGCCAGCCTTCGCCAGGCAAGAGATTGTTGAAGGCCGGGTTGGCGTAGTCCCAAGTGTCCCCCACCACGTTAATGGCGTACACTTGGTATTCATACGGGGTGCTAATATTCCCAAGGGCGTCGTCGTACGTCCTCGTGATGTTTGTCCCCGGGCCGTCAAGTCCGTCGGACGGGACCGTCTTAACGATGCTCCAAGGGCCGGTCGATCCGGCTACCCGGCGCTCGATGACGAAGCCTGTCTCGTTCTTCGAGGTGTCGATCCAAGTCACCTTATAGGTAAAGATTTGATTTTTACCCTTGCCGGTGGAGGACGGAACCGCACTGACAAAAGTCGGAGCCTTGGGAGCCACACCAACCACCTGCGCGTGCATCATATCCATCTCCTCATGGCTGAGGATGTGGCAGTGATACACGTACTCCCAACCGAAGTTGACGAAGTGGTTGATGATGTCCACCGGCTCGCCGGACGGGCTGAAGGCCAGGAGCGGCAGCCCCGCTGCCTCCCGCTGCGCCGTGTTGGCCCCTTCCAGGTAGGCATTCTCGGGCATGGACGGGTCGAGCAGGCGGATGCTGTTGGGCAGGCCGCCCCAGGCCTCCGGGATGTGCGGAACAACTGGCCGCATGGCGACGATGGTGTCTTCAAGCGGGCTGACGCGAACCGTGTCCTTCCAGCCGAGTTCGGTCGGGTGCGGCTTGCGGATGATGCCGTCCCAGCCGACCCGGTTGACCAACTGCACATCGTACAGGTGGAAGTGCACCGGGTGGGTGTCCACGCCGTTGTGGGTGAACTTCCAGATCTGGGTGCCGTCGTTCGCTGTAGCGATCGGCTGCACACTCACGCCCGGCGGCAGTTCGATAC
>JAGODN010000141.1 GCA_017998195.1 Desulfobulbus sp.
TGCGCCTCCAGGGTCAGGTGGGCGTGCGCGATATCTGGACCTGGGACAGCGGCGGCCGCAGTGTCGGCGACCTGAGCATCCGCTTCACCGCCGCCGGCTACGTCGAGCCCACCGTCATTCACCTGCGCGAGGGCGGGGACCGCGACCTGTCCCTGGTACTCTCCCCCTTTCTCGGCACCATCCAGATATTCGACAGGTATGTCAGCCCGGACGACCCGACCCTGTTTCAGTGAACCCGGCCCGGGCCACATCGGCCGCGCCGGCTTCACCCTGCTCGAGGTGATGATCGCCGTGGGCATCATCGCCATCGCCCTGGTGACGCTCCTCGGCGCCCAGTCGCAGAGCGTGTCCATCGCCGCCGCGGCCCGCTTCGACACCACCGCGGCCCTCCTGGCCCAGGGGAAGATGGCCGAGTTGTGCGTGCAGGGCTTCGAGGGGGTCGGCGACGGCGAGGGCGACTTCGGCGAGGACTACCCGGGGTTCACCTGGAAGGCCGAGGTGCGCGAGCTGACCGTGGACGAGACCGGCCTGGACGGCCTGGCCGGCATGCTCAAGGCCGTTGACCTGGTGGTGCGCAGCCGGGAGGACGAGGAGCGCGCCTGCGCCCTGCGGACCTTCCTGCTCAAGGATTTCCAGGCGCCGCCATGATCGCGACGGACAAGGGGTTCACCCTCCTGGAGGTGCTGCTGGCGGTCACCGTACTCGGGGTGGTGGCGGCCATGCTGTCCCTGTCGCTGGGCGGCACCCTGCGGGTGGTGGCGGCCACCGAACAGCAGGAGGCCGCCCATCACCAGGCCCACACCGCCCTGCGGCGGCTCACCGCGGACCTGGCCAGCGCCGTGCAGGCGGGCGAGATCGCCTTCACCGGCCAGGCCGGCGTGGACGGAGCGGAGGGCGATGCCGAGGCGGGTGAACTGCTGCGGTTCGTCTCGCTCGCCCATCTGGTGTTCAACCCCGCGCCGCAGCGATCCAACGAGGCCATGATCGCCTACCGGGTTGTTCCGGACGCGGACGACCGCCACCGGCTCAAGCTGCTGCGCGCCGACACGGTGGTGCTGCCGGGAATCGATCCCGAGGCGGCCCAGGACGACGAGATCCCCTTTCTGTTGGCCGACAACCTCCGCGCCGTCCGCCTGGCCTACCTGGACCGGGAGGGGCGGGAATACGACGGTTGGGGCAGCGAACAGGAGGCGGCGGACCAGGCCGAGCCCCGTCCGCTGCCGGCGGCGGTGCGCTGCACCCTCGAGTTCTGGCTCGATGCGGACAGCGAAACCTTCCAGGCCTTCACCACCGCGGTGCTCGTGCCGGCGGGGTTGATCGGCGCGGAGGCGGCGGATGCGGACTGAGTCGATCGCGGGCAACCAGTCCGGCCTGGCCCTGGTGCTCACCCTGCTGTTCGTCAGCCTGCTGGTGGCCATGACCGTGCAGCTGATGGCCACCATCGACCGCCAGTCCTTCGGCTCCGCGGCGCAGCGCGAGCAGGTGCGGCTTGACGCCATGGCGCTGGGCGGTCTGCACCTGGCCCGGGCGGCCCTGCTTGCCGACCAGCTGGAAAACGAGGTCGATTCGCCCCACGACCGCTGGGCCGGGCTCGACCCGGAAAAGCTGCAGGCCCTGGCCGGTGGCGTCGACCTGCAGGTGGGGGTCACCGACCTGTCGGGCCGGTTGCAGGTCAATGCCCTGGGCGCCTCGGGGGCGACCCGCAACCCGGGCGGTTCCGGTCAGCGGGCGGGGCATGAACTGGAGCAATACCGCCAGGTCTGGCTGCGCTTCCTGACCTCAGGCCGGTTCGCCGTGGCTGACGAGGAAGAGGCCGAGGGGCTCATCGACGCGCTCGCCGACTGGATCGACACGGACAGCCGCGAGCGGCTGCAGGGCGCGGAGGAGGGCTACTACCGCGCCCTCGACCCGCCCCACGGCTGCCGCAACGGGCCGGTCCGCCAGATCGGCGAGCTGCTGCGGGTCCGCGGCATGACCCCGGAGCTGCTCTACGGCGACAGCGAGCGCGAGGGCATCGCCGCCTACATCACCGTGGCCGGCGAGGACGGCAAGATCAACCTGAACACCGCGCCCCTGCCGGTGCTCCAGGCCCTGTCCGAGGAGATGACCCCGGAGCTGGCCGGGGACCTCATCGATTTTCGCGGGGACGAACGAAATAGGGAGGCATTGGCCACGGTCGACTGGTATAAGCAGGTGAGCGGATTTCCCGCCGGTGTGACCCTGGACCGCACCGTGCTCAAGGTGACCGGCTCCTTTTTCGAGGTCACCGTGCGGGCGGCCAGCCCGCCTTTTGTCCGCACCGGCGTGGCCACCCTGCAGCGGCTTGACAACCGGACGCAGCGCCTCCTCTCCTGGACCATCGAATGAACGGCGGCTCCATGTCCCGCAGCCCCTTATGACACGACACGCGCTGGGCATCGATATCGGTGAGGCGCAGGTGAGCGGCGTGGCGCTCACCCGCCAGGGCCGCAGCCTGCAGCTGACCGGCTGCTGCCGTGTGGAACTCGCCGCCGACACCGACCCGGCCGGGGTGGCCGCGGCGGTCCGCCAGGTGGGGGCGCAGCTCGGCGGGCCGCAGGCTGTGACGGTGCTGGGGCTGCCCCTGTCGCGCCTGAGCGTGCGCAATCTCGCCCTGCCGTTCAAGGATGCGCGCTCCATCACCCAGACCCTGCCGTTCGAGCTGGAGGAGCAGCTGCTCGTGCCGGTGGACAGCCAGGTGAGCGATTTTCTCCTGGCCGGATCCACCCCTGACGGCGGCAGCCGGGTGATCGCCTTCAGCGCGGAGCAGGAACTGCTCGCCGGGCTGCTCGGCGGACTGGAGGGTCGGCCGGACCCCGGGGTGATCACCCCGACCGGACTGGCCCTGGCCGCGGCCGTGGCCCGGGACAACCCGCCGGGCCGGCCGCTGCTGCTTGTCCACCTGGAACTCCCGGCGGCGACGCTGGTGCTCGTCGACGGGCCGGTGCCGCTGCTCTGCCGGCGGCTGCCCTGGGGGGAACCGCCCCTTCTGCCCCGGACCGACGAGGACAGTGCCGAGGCGGACACCTCCGCACTCAACCCGGAGGCGTTGCGCCTGCTGGCCGCGGCGGTGGAGCGGACCATCGACCTCTACGCCCAGGAAAGCGGCGCACCGATGCAGCCGGAGGGCGTGGTGCTCACCGGGCCGCTGGCCGAACTCGACCGGGACAGCGGGCTGCTGGCGGCCTTCCTCGGGGTGTCGACGCAGGTTGCCGATCTGGTCCAAACGGCCGGTGCGACCTGCGCCGCCCCGGCCGAGGACTCCGGTCGCGGCCGGTACGACGCCGCCCTGGCGCTCGCCCTCACCGGCCTGGAGAAGCGGCCGGGGATCAATCTCCGCCGCGGTCCCTTTGCCCGGCCGCGTTCCCTGTTCACCAGCAGGAAGCGGCTGGTCGCGGCCGGCGCCGCGGCGGCGCTGGTCGCGGCCGGGTGCATCGGCCTGCTGTGGAACGACTACCGGCGCCTGGAGAGCCGCGACCGGGCCCTGCGGGCGGAGATGACCGATATCTACCGGCAGACCTTCCCCGCGGTGACCACGGTGCACGAGCCCTACGCCGAGATGCAGGCGGCCATGCGCGCCGTCCAGGGGCCGGCCGCGCCGTCCACCTCCGCCTCCGCCGGCCAGCGGGTGCTGGGCCTGCTGGCCGACATCTCCGCCCGCATCCCGGCTTCGGTCGCCCTGCAGGTCAGCCGACTGGCCATCGACCGGGAGATGGTGCTGGTCAAGGGCAGCACCGACACCTTCAACGCGGTGCAGGCGATCAGAAACGGCTTGTCCGCCTCGGCCCTGTTCAGCGAGGTGAAGATCGTCTCGGCCACCGCGGACAAGGAGAAGGGCGAACAGGGCGGCCAGATCCGCTTCGAACTCCAGCTGCAGTTCAAGGAGGGGTGATGCGGTTGAGCCGGCGTGAACAATGGGCGGTGATCGCGGCCGGGACGGCGCTGGCGCTGTTCGTGCTGCTCCAGTTCGTTGTGCTGCCGCTGGCCGACCGACGCACGCGGCTGGAGAAGGGGCTGGCGGCGCGCGAGCGGGCGGTTGCCGAGATGCGCGCCATGCAGGACCAGTACCGCGCCCTGACCAGCCGGAGCGGCTCGCTCGCCGCGGCCCTTGGGGCGCGCGAGGCCGGCTTCAGCCTGTTTGCCTTCCTCGAGAAGAATGCCGAGGACAGCGGCGTCCGCGAGAAGATCGCCCACATGAAGCCTTCGGAGTCCAGCGGCAACGGGCCGTTCACCCAGAGCCTGGTGGATATGAAGCTGCAGGCGGTGAGCCTGGGGCAGCTGGTGCGGTTTCTCGAACGGGTGGAATCGCCGGCGCACCTGGTGGGTATCGACAAGATTACCATCCAGGAGAATGCACGGGAAAAAGGGCTGCTCGACGTGACCCTGCAACTGGTGAGCATCGACCGGGTGGTCGTTGCCGCCCCCCGCTAGCGAGGCCCTGCCCCATGTTCGCCAAGGCGTGCGCATGGCTGCTGGCCCGGATCGGTGAGCTGCTCTACACCCTGGTCGTGCTGGTCGTCTGCCTGTGGCTGCTGTTTCCCGCCGCCACGGCCCGCGACCTGCTCGTCCGGGCCGCTGGCGCGGCCGTGCCCCAGCTGCGCTGGCAGGTCCGGACGATGGCGGTCGAAATGCCGGGCGTGCTCCGGCTCAGCGGGGTGGAGGGGTGGGCACCGGGCGGCGGTGAGCCGCTGGTGCGCATCGACAGCCTCACCCTCCGGCCCGACCTGGGGATCCTGGTTGGCCAGCGGCGGCTGCAGGCGGCCTGGCGGGCCGAACTGGCCGGCGGCACGGTCCAGGGCCTGGTGCAGCTGCCCCGATCAACGGCGGAGGTGCGGGTCGAGGGCATCGTGCAGGGGGTGCGACTGGACGACCTGGCCGTTGTTGAACAGCGGCTGCAGCGGAAGGTGCGGGGCACGGCCGCGGCCGACTTCACCGCCACCCTCCGCCGCAGGCCGCTGGCACTCACCGCGCTCGACGCGACCGCGCGACTCGAGGAAGGCCGCATCGACCTGCGCCGGCCGGTACTCGGCCACGGGTTCGTGCCCCTGGCCCGGGCCGCGGCGACGCTCCGCCTCGAGGGCGAGCGGCTGGCCCTGACCGGCGGCACGGTGGAGTCCAACCTGTTCAGCGGCACCTTTGCCGGCGACCTGCGGCTGCGCCCTGACCCGGGGGCGAGCCTGGTCACGCTCACCGGCAGCCTCAGTCCCCGGTCCGAATTCTTCAGCGCGGCAGGTGGCGACAGCGCCGGTCTGCAGGCGATCCGCACCCGGCTGCGCGACCGGCCCCTGCCGTTCCGGGTGACCGGTGCGCTGCGCGACCCGGGTGTTCATTTCGAGGAGTTCAGCCTGCTCTTCGACGCCCTGTCCAAGGAGTCGAGTTCACCATGATCGGCCGTATCGTCCGCCTGGCGCTCATCGCCCTGCTTGTCGCCGTGGGCGTGCATCTCTGGTACGGCCGGGTCGCGGAGCGGCTGCAGGCCCGGCTGCCGGCGTCGTCGCCGGCTGCGGCCAATGCACCGGCCCCGGCGGCCCGGCCGGCCGCAGGCGCCGTCACCGCGGCCCGGGTGGACACCGGCGTGATCCTCAAGCGCAACATCTTCAAGGCCGCGCTGGAGGCCGACGAGCAGCCGGCCGGCAGCCGGGAACTCGATCTCGACGCGCTCGAGGAGACGCGCATGCAGCTCGTGCTGCTCGGCACGGTCTCGGGCAGCCGCGAGGACGCCCGGGCGATCATCCGCGACGAGGCGGCCAAGAAAGAGGACATCTACCAGGTGGGCAGCGACATCCAGGGCGCGCTCATCGCCAGGATCGAGCGGGGCAGGGTGGTGCTGCAGGTCAACGGCCGCGAGGAGATCCTCAACCTCAAGGATCCGGAGGGCGGCCGGCCCCGAACCGGCGGCCTGCCGGGCCCGGACCTGCGCCCGCCCGGCCTGCCCGGGGACGAGGCGGTGCAGCCGGCGGAGATCATGCCGCCCGAGGTCGATGACCGCAAGGTGCCGCAGGCCCTGCCCCGGCGGCGGATCAATTTCCGGGCCGCCCCCCAGGCCGACCTGCCGCAGCCCGAACCGGCCGACGGCGTGGAGTCCGAGGAGCCGGCGGACCTTCCGCCCCCGCCCGTGGAGGCCCTGACCCCGCCGCAGGTGGAGGGGGTGACCCCGGAAGAGGCCGGGGAGGCCGGCCGTTGACCGCGCCCTCCGATGGCCGGCCCTGCCGGCGCCGTAACGACGAACCCTGGCGGGCCGGTCCGCAGGACCATCCCGCCGCTTTGGACTGTGAACCGACATGACGCGACTGCCCTTTTTCGCCCTCCTGCGGCTCTTGCCGCTCGTTTTCCTGCTCTTCGCGGCCGCGCCGGTGCAGGCCGCCGCCCCGGCCGCGGTGCCGCAGGACAACGGCGCCCAGCGGTATGTGACCATCGATTTCAACGACGTCGATATCAACCTGTTCATAAAGTATATCAGCGAACTCACCCGCAAGAACTTCGTGGTCGACCGCGAGGTCAAGGGCAAGGTGACCATCATCTCGCCCACCCGCATCTCCGAGGACGACGCCTACCGGGTGTTCGAATCGGTGCTCGAGGTGAACGGCTTCGCCGCCGTGCCCAGCGGCTCGGTGATCAAGATCGTGCCCTCGGTGCAGGCCCGCTCGAAGAATGTCGATACCCTGCGCGAGGGCGACCGCACCTCCACCGACGACAAGGTGGTTACCCGCATCGTGCCGTTGCGCCACGGCAACGCCGACGAAGTGAAAACCCTGCTCACGCC
>JAGODN010000142.1 GCA_017998195.1 Desulfobulbus sp.
ACATGAGCGATCCGGCCGCCATCGGCCCGGCCATGGCCGTGGCCCTGCTCACCACCTTCTACGGCGCGGTGCTGGCCAACGTGCTGTTTCTCCCCATGGCCGGCAAGCTCAAGACCCGCTCGAAAACGGAGATCCTGCAGAAAACGGTGATCACCGAGGGCATGGAGTCCATCCTCTCGGGCGAGAACCCGCGCATCATGGAACAGAAGCTGCATGCCTACATCGCCCCGCGCAAGCGGGAGTCGGTGTTCAACAAGTAGGAGGGGACATGCCCAGGGAACCCGAATGCCCGCCGCCAGGGCTGCCGATGTGGATGGCCACCTACAGTGACCTGGTGACCCTCCTGCTCACCTTTTTCGTGCTCCTGCTGACCATGGCGTCCATGGATCCGACCAAGTTCGTCCAGGCCAAGACCTCCATCGAGAGCGCCTTCGGCTGGCGGACCACGGCCGCGCCGGTGGACTACAACATCCCGGTGCTGCCCACCCCGCCCAAGGCCGAGTTCACCCCCATTCCCCGCCAGGCCGCGGTCCAGTACTTCAAACGGATCGAGTCCGACCTGAAGATGAGCCGACTGGACGCGCAGGTCGAGGCGATCCAGCGCGACAACGACTCGATCATCCTGCGCATCGGCGACACGGTCCTGTTCGATCAGGGCCAGGCCACTCTCAACCCGGCCTCCTACCCGGTGCTCCGCAAGATCGCTGACATCGTCCGGCCCCTGCCCATGACCCTGCGCATCGAGGGCCACACCGACCCGGTGCCCATGGCCCCGGGCCAGCGGTCCAACTATGACCTGTCGGTGGACCGGGCCGTGGCGGTGATGGCCTTTCTCCACCGCGGCGGCCTGTTCCCCCTGGACCGCATGGCCGCGGCCGGCTACGGCGAAACCCGGCCCGTGGCCGCCAACACCAGCGAGGAAAACCGGGCGCGCAACCGGCGGGTCGACTTTGTCCTGCGCAGCGACCGGCCGGTCGGCGCGGACGGCAGCCCCTCCACCCCCCTTCCCTTCTAGACCAACCAAGGCTACAGCATGGCGGACAAGGACTCAGGCAAGCCGGACAAGGCGGCCGGCGGCGGCAGGAAAAAACTCGTGGTCATGGTCGCGGCGGTGCTCGTCCTGCTCCTGGCGGGCGGCGCGGCCTGGTATTTCCTCGTCTACAAGAAGGCCGAGGCGGCCAGGCAGGCCGAGGCGAGCAAGGCCGCGGCCATCGCCAAAACGGTGCCCGAGGAGGCGCAGATCGGCCCCATGGTGGAGATCAAGGAGTTCGTGGTCAACATCATCGGCCAGGACGTGTCCCACTACGTCAAAGCCTCGATGTCCCTGGAACTGGACCGGGAGGCGACGCTCGACGAGGTGAACAAGCGCATGCCGCAGATCCGCGACGCCATCCTGCTGCTCATCGGCAACAAGACCTACGAGGAACTGCAGGACATCCAGGGCAAGAACCAGGTCAAGGCCGAGGTCAAGAGCAAGATCAACTCGTTTCTCAAGACGGGCAAGGTGAACAACGTCTACCTCACCGACTTCGTGGTCCAGTAGCCCATGGAACCGATTCTCAGCCGGGAGGAAATCGCCGACCTGCTCGCCGCCGTCAAGGCGGGGCGGATCCCGGCGGAACAGCCGGCCGGGGGCCGGCCGGCGCGGCCCGGGCGCACGCTGCCGACGCGCGCCGTGGACCTGGTCGGCACCTACGAGCGCGCCAAGGAAAGCGGCGAGAGCCGGCTGCCCAACTTCGACATCGTCCTCGACACCTTTGCCCGCAACCTCGGCGTCAGCCTGACCAACGCCCTGCAGCGCTCCTTCACCGCGACGCGCAAGGAGATCCTGGTCAGCACCTTTCACGAGAGCCTGGAGGACCTGGGCCACCAGGGGGCGGTGGGCATCTACGCCATGGCGCCGCTCAAGTCCGGCTGCCTCGTCCATTTCGACACCCGGCTGGCCTTCACCCTGCTCGAACTGATGCTCGGCGCCTCGCCTTCCGGCGAGTCGCCGGCCCTGGAACGCCACCTGACCACCATCGAGATGTCCATCCTCAAGACCACCATGACCATGCTCGCGGGCGAACTGGAGCGGGCCCTGCGGCCGGTGGCCACGCTGCAGGTCAGCCTCGCCCGGGTGGAGAACAACTTCCGCATGGTCAGCATCGTCGAGCCCGAGGCCGAGGTGCTCGTTTGCCGGTTCGCGCTCAGCCTCGGCGGCGAGGAGGCCGGCTGCCTGCGCTGCATCGTCCCCTACCTGAGCCTGGAGCCGCTGCGCGACAAGTTCCGCGGCCTGGTGCGCGTCGCCCAGGCAACGACCCGCGGCTGGGCCCGGCTGTTCGCCCGCGAACTGCTGACCATGGAATGCGGGGTGGCGGCCCGCTCCGGCCTGATCCCCATGACCATCCGCCGCCTGCTCGCCCTGCGCGCCGGCGAGGTGATCGACCTGCCCTACAACCCGGACCAACCGCTGACCGTGCTGGTCGAGGACCGGCCGCTGTTCACCGCCATCGCCGGCGAACGCGACGGCCGCAGGGCCTTTCACGTCACCGGCCGCCACTGCAACCCGAAAGGAGCACCCCATGGCGAAACCTGAGCCGGCCGGCCCGTCGTCGGCCCACACCCTGGACCCCGAGGAGACCGCGGAACTGCTCCGCGGCGAACCGGACCGCAGCGACACCGGCGCCGACAGCCTGGTGCGCGACCTGGAATTCCTCTACGACGTGCCCCTGCAGGTGTCGGTGGAGGTGGGCCGGGCGCGCATCCTGCTCAAGGATCTGCTGCAGATGGGCGAGGGCTCGGTGGTCGAGTTGGACAAGATGGCCGGCGAGCCGCTCGACCTGTACGTCAACAGCCGGCTCATCGCCCGCGGCGAGGCGGTGCGGGTCGGCGACAAGTTCGGCATCAGGCTGACCGAGGTGGTCAGCCAGTCGGACCGGCTGGAGAAGCTGGGCTAGCCATGCGCGCGCTCGCCGCCCTGCTCCTGCTCGTCCCGGCCCCGGCCCTGGGGGCGGACAGCCTGCCCGTGGGCCGCATGCTCCTGCAGACCGGCTGGGCGCTCCTGCTGGTGGTCGGCCTGATCCTCGCCCTCTACGGCATCGCCCGGCGCCGGCTCACCGGCCTGCGGACAGCGGCCGGGGTCATCCGCGTGGTCGAGATGCGGCCGCTCACGCCCCGGGCCACGCTCGCCCTGGTGGCGGTGCGCGACCGCGAGTACCTGCTGGCCGTGGGCCAGTCCGGGGCCACCCTGATCGCCCAGGTGCGCGGCGAGGCCGACCCCGGGCCGCCGGATTTCCAGGCCGTGCTGGCGGAGCAGGAACCATGAGCCGGAGCCTGTTCGCGGGTTGCGCCCCGCTTGCACTAGGGCTCGCGCTCCTGCCCGGGGCTGCGGCCGCGGCCGGCCTGCCGACCCTGTCCATCGGCGTGCAGGAGGCCGCCACCCCGGCCGAGGTGTCCACCGCCCTGCAGGTGCTGCTCGTACTCACCGTGCTGTCGGTGGCGCCGGCCATCCTGCTCATGACCACCGCCTTCACCCGCATCATCATCGTCCTCAGCTTCGTCCGCCAGGCCATGGGCACCCAGAACACCCCGCCCAACCAGGTACTGCTCGGCCTGGCCCTGTTCCTCACCCTGTTCGTCATGGCGCCCACCCTGAACGCCATCAACGACCAGGCCCTGCAGCCCTACATGGCCGAGCGCATCACCCAGCAGCAGGCCCTGGAGCGGTCCGTGGCGGTGATGCGCGACTTCATGTTTTCCCAGGTGCAGGAGAGCGAACTGCAGCTGTTCATCGACATCACCAAGGAAGAGCAGCCCGCCAACCCCAGGGAGGTGTCGTCCCTCATCCTCGTCCCGGCCTTCATGCTCTCCGAGCTGAAGCGCGCCTTCCAGATGGGCTTCATGATCTACGTGCCCTTCCTGGTGATCGACATGCTGGTCAGCTCGGTGCTCATGGCCATGGGCATGATGATGCTGCCGCCCATCGTCATTTCCCTGCCGTTCAAGCTGCTCCTGTTCGTGCTCGTCGACGGCTGGCAGCTGGTGGTCGGCTCGCTCATGCAGAGCTTCGGCTGAGCCGGCCGCACCCCGCGAGCGACGCCATGAGTCCGGAAACCGTCATCCACGTGGGCAGACAGGCGGTGGAAACCGTGCTGCTCGCCGCCTCGCCCATGCTCATCGCGGCCATGGTCATCGGCCTGTTGATCAGCATCTTCCAGGCCGCCACCCAGATCAACGAGCAGACCATGACCTTCATCCCCAAGATCGTGGCCGTGTTCGTCACCCTGCTCATTTTCGGCCCCTGGATCATCGAGCTGCTGGTCACCTTCACCACCGGCATACTCGAACAGATCGCCACCATCGGCCGCTGAAGCCGGCCCGGCCGCCATGGACCTGCAGCTCGTCCCGGTCGCCCAGTTCCAGACCTTCCTCCTCTGCCTGGCCCGGGTCATCGCCCTGGTGGCCGCCATCCCGGCCTTTGCCGGGGTGGCCGCCTCGCTCCGTATGAAGCTCGGCCTGGGCGTAGCCACCGCCCTGGTGCTGTTCCCGCTCATGGCCCCGCACACCCCGCGGGTCGACTTCACCCTCACCGGCTTTGGCCTCTTGATGGTCAACGAGGTGCTGCTCGGCGCGCTCATCGGCCTGGTCGCCCAGCTGGTGTTCACCGCGGTGAGCTTCGGCGGCACGGTCATCGGCTACCAGATGGGGTTCGCCGCGGCCAACATCTTCGACCCGCAGACCACCCAGCAGCTGTCGCTGATGAGCCAGTTCATCAACATCCTCGCCCTGCTCGCCTTCCTCAGCCTGGACATCCACCACTTCTTCTTCCGGGTGATCGTCGAGTCCTACCAACTGCTGCCGCCCGGACCGCTGGACTTCTCCGGCGGCGCGGTGGCGACCCTCATGCGCCTGGGCAGCCACATGTTCGTGCTCGGCGTCAAGTTCAGCGCGCCGGTGCTCGCCCTGCTGCTCATCACCAACATCGTCCTCGGCATCCTCGCCCGGGTGTTCCCCCAGCTGAACGTGTTCATGCTCAGCTTTCCGCTCAACATCGGCATCGCCCTCATCGTCATCGGCCTGACACTGGAGGCCATGTTCTTCGTCCTGCGCCGTGAATTTGACACCATGGGCGAAAACATCCTCACCCTGCTGCAACTGCTGCGCTGAGGCCCCCTCCCGCCCGCGCCGGCCAACCCTTGCCCGCGCCGGGGTGCGGGTCTGCAATTTGCATCACGGTCGGTGGCGGACCGGCCCGGCCCGCCCCCGGCCCATCCGCCGGGACACCCCTTCCTGACCCGACCCGGCCATGGCGGAAGAACCCAGCTCCGGCGAACGCACCGAATCCCCCACCGCGAAACGGCGGGACGATTTCCGCAAGAAAGGCCAGGTGGCGCAGAGCCGCGAGGTCCAGGCCGCGGCCCTGTTCACCCTGCTGCTGGTGTTCTGGCTCGTGTTCGCGCCCCGCTTCTGGGGCAGCCTGCAGGAGCTGATCGTCTCGGTATGGCGCACGAGCGGCACCTATGCGGTGACCGCCGGCTCGCTCATGCAGCTCGCCTACCACCTGGCCGCCGGTCTGGCCCTGCTTCTCCTGCCGCTGTTCCTGGCGGTCCTGGTCATCGGCTTTTTCGCCACTTATCTGCAGATCGGCTGGCTGTTCACCACCCAGCCGCTCCTGCCGGACCTGAGCAAGCTCGACCCCATCCGCGGCATGGGCCGCTTCTTCTCCAAGCGATCGCTGGTCGAGGTGGTCAAGTCGCTGGCCAAGGTCGGCCTGATCGGCTGGGTGGCCTGGCGCACCGTGGCCGGCGAGTTCGACCAGGCCCTCCTGCTCGGCGAGATGGCCGTGGCCGACACGGTCCGCTACCTGGCCACCACCACCGCCCTGGTGATGGCCAAGGTGGCGGCGGTGATGATCGTGCTCGCCGCCGCGGATTACGCCTTTGTCCGCTTCGAGATGGAAGAGAAGATGAAGATGACCCGGCAGGAGGTGCGCGAGGAGATGAAGGAGACCGAGGGCGACCCGCACATCAAGTCAAAAATCCGTTCCATCCAGCAGCAGATGGCCCGCCGGCGGATGATGGCGGCCGTGCCCTCGGCGGACGTGGTCATCACCAACCCGACCCACGTGGCCGTGGCCGTGCGCTACGAGGCCGGCCGCACGGAAGCGCCTGTGGTCGTTGCCAAAGGCCAGGAACTGGTGGCCGCGCGCATCCGCGAGATCGCCCGGGCGCACCGGGTGCCCTTGGTCGAGAACCCGCCGGTGGCAAGATTATTGCATCAGAGGGTGGGAATCGGGCAGGAAATCCCGGCGGAGCTGTTCAAGGCCGTGGCCGAGATCCTTGCCTACGTTTACTCATTGCGGACCACCAAACGGTAAATGGCAGCAACCGGGGCACAGACATTTTTCGGCCGGATTCGACCGGCCGACCTGCTGGGGCGCAGCGACATCGTCGCCTCGCTGGGGCTGATCTCCATCCTCATGCTGATGATCATCCCCCTGCCGGCCATGCTGCTCGACCTCTGCCTGGCCGCCAACATCACCATCGCGGTGCTCATCCTCATCATCAGCCTGTACACCGAGCGGGCGATGGACTTCTCCATCTTCCCGTCGCTCCTGCTCGCCACCACCCTGTTCCGGCTGTCGCTCAACGTGGCCTCGACCCGGCTCATCCTGCTGCACGGCAACGAGGGCATGGACGCGGCCGGCTCGGTCATCCAGGCCTTCGGCCAGTTCGTGGTCGGCGGCTCGTACGTGGTCGGCATGGTCATCTTCGTCATCCTGGTG
>JAGODN010000143.1 GCA_017998195.1 Desulfobulbus sp.
TGGATGAGCCGCGCTTTTTTTTTTCCCCGGCCGCGGTCTCCTGCGTGCGCCGGTCCTCTTCCCTGGCCTTCTGGGCGGCGACCGCGTCGCCCACCGGGTACGGTTTGCGCGGCCGGGTCCAGTCGACCCGGGCCGAACACCGCTCGTGGATGTTTGCCGGGCAGTCGGCCACCTCCCAGCAGGGCACGTAGTCGAGCAGCTTCTTCAGGCCCGGGATGCTGATCCCTTCCTCATGGATGAAGGTGCGCAAACAGGTGATCCACTGGATATCGTCGGCGGAGTACATCCGCCGCGTGCCGATGATCGTCGGCTTGACCAGCCCCTCCTGCTCGTAGATGCGCAGGGTGCGGGGATGGACGTTGAGCAGCCGGGCCGCCACGCCGATCGGGTAGATCGGCACGTTCGAACGGATCGCCTTGATTTCGGTTCTCTTTCTCGCCATGGCGTCTCTCCTTCTGCTGGTGCCGGGACGGCGGTCGACCCCGGGCCGGCCGCCGTCCCGCAGGCGGTCAGTGGTCCTCGGACAGGTGGCCGCGGAACATCCGCTCGCCCATCATGAACAGCACCCCGCAGAAGGTGAAGCCGGACAGGGTCACCATCCACTCGTGCAGGGTGGGCGCGTAGGGGAGGATGTGGGGCAGGTCGACCAGGCCCAGTTCATGGAAGCCGGGGATGCTCTGGCCGACGATCACCAGATCGTAGCGCATGACGAAGATGCCGATGATGCTCAAGAGCGAACCGAAGGCCATGGCCGTCAGGTTGCGGGCGCGGACCGCGAGGATGATGAGGAAGGGAATGACTATCCCCAGGGCGACCTCGCCGTACCAGAAGTTCCTGCTGAAGGGACCGTTCAGGAGACTCATGATCGCCTCGTATTTTCCCGGCGGGTGGCCGGCGAAACCGGAGATCATCTTCCAGGTGGTGAAGAACATGATGATCAGGTAGAGCAGCGCCCCCAGCTTGGCCACGGCGCGCAGCGACTCCTCGAGTTTCTCGCTCATCTTCCAGCCGTTGATGCGGTAGGCGACCCAGTGGAAGAAGATGACCAGGGCGCAGCCGGACATCATCGCCGAGGTGATGAAGTAGATCGGCATGTAGGGACCGTGCCAGAACTCGCGGCCGCCGAGCAGCCCGAACACCGCGCCCAGGTTGGAGTGGGCGGCCACACCGGCGATCACCCCGAACAGACCGCACATGCCGGCCACCCGGTGCCGGCCGGCCTGGAGCAGGGCGAACTCGATGAGCATGAAGAACAGGTAGGCGCCGTAGAGGGTGCCCATCCACCAGATGTTGGAGCTGAGGTTGGGCGAGATGACGTTGTAGATGGCCATGCGCCAGGGGTTCTCGATCTCGAAGAAGATCACCAGGAACCCGGCGACGATGGTGGCGATGGCCAGGAACACGGACCGCTTGGCAATGGGCTTGAAGGCCTCGAAGCCGAACACGTGGCCGATGGACGAGACCAGGCAGAGCCCGGTGGAGGTGACCACGAAGAAGACGTAGGCCGCCAGCATGAGCCCCCACGGCACCTCGCGGGTGACGCCGTAGGCATGCTCGTGGCCGATGAACATGGCGTGGGTGCCGAAGGCGACGCCAACGAGGGTAAAGAGGCCGAGCAGGCCGATCACGCCGTTGTACACCCCGGAACGGCTGCCGGCGAGCCCCCCTTCCTGGGGCAGAACCTTGGTCAGAATGTTCTCCATAATCATGATGATCTCTCCTCGATTCCGGTGCGGCCGGTCCGCAGGGGTTCTGCCCGGCGCGGCCTGTTTTGATCAGCGACCGTCCGGCCTCGCGGCCGACGGCCGAACGTTTACGGCAAATCGCTCTCTTCGCGCGCGGCCCGGAGGACCGGCTTGATCTTCAGGTCGAACAAGGTGTGGAGCAGTGCGCCACCCAGCCAGACAACGAAAAACAGTATGGTTTCCATGAACTCCTCCTTGACGCCGATGCTCCGGAGCGTGGCGCCGGGCCGCGACCATGGGCGGCGCGCCTGCAGCCTCCGGACTGCCAATGCTGTTGTCGTGATGCCGTCCGCCGGCGGCAGCGGTGCCGCAGCGGGGGCGGGATGGGGGACGTCCTTCCCTGTGGTGCGTTTGTAGCAAATCACCCGGCCGGTCGTCAATATTTTTTAGCAATCTATTGTCAAATAACTTGTAAATTAACTGATCACAATTAGCCCAACAAGCAAACAGGGCTTATACGGGAAATAATAATTTCTGATAATCGGTCGTCGAAATTTCTGTAATTCTTTAATTTTTAGCCAAGAAACAGAAAGGTTGGACCCGTTCCCGGGGCGCCCTACCCTGTTTTGACACCACGCAGGACAGGACGCATCTCCGGCTGCAAGGGAGAGCCTTGCGCCATCAGTTCAGGCGTATTCTGCGTCCATGTGAACGGAGACGACCGGCACTGCCAACAACCGGCGGCAGCGGGGAAAAAACGGCGGGATATTGAGGAGGAAACGGCCCGGCGCCGGAATCACCGTCCGGCGCCGGGCGGAAGCGATCCCGGCATCAGGGCGACACCGGGCGGGGCATGGGCCGGCCGAGGCTCAGAACCGGGGGAAGCGCACCTCCACCGGCAACCCCTGGATGGCCAGCGCGACCGGCAGGGGCTCGGCCAGGTCGAAGGTGACGAGCAGCATGGGGTCGCGGCTGTCGGTCGCCGCAGCGGCGAAGCCGGCGGGCAGCTGGCGCACCCGGGAAGGCTGTTCGCGGACCCGGGCCAGCACCGAGCGGCCATCGGGCAGGCGGACCGTGACCTCCCGGCCCGGGGTGGCCTTGCCCAGGGCGGCGGGACGCAGGTAGGCCTCCACCTGCGCCCGGCCGGGCACGGCGACCTGCGCCAGCACCGTGCCCGGGGCGACCTGCTGACCGGTCTCCACCGGGAGATCGAGGAGGCGGCCGGCCAGGGGCGCGCGGGTTACCAGCCCCTGTCGCTCGCGCTCGAGCGCCGCCAGCCGCTCCCGCAGCCGCTGGCGGTCCGGTGAGACCGATTCCGCAGGGGCGGCCGGCGCCCCCTCGCTGCGGGCGGCCAGCACCTCCCGGCGCGTTTGCAGAAGGCTGCGGCGGGCGCTGTCCGCCTCGGCGGCCGCGGCCTCGACCTCGGCCACCGTGGCCGCGCCCTTGGCCAGCAGCCCCTGGACCACGGCCAGGCGCCCGGCCTGGCGCCTGGCGGTGTGTTCAGCCAGTTGGAGCAGTTCCTCCAGGGGGGCCAGGGGCGCGGCCGCGATCCGCTCGTCGAGCGCGGCCGAGACCAGGGTGACCAGCGGCTGCCCGACCTCCACCGGGTCGCCCGGCCGCAGGTGCAGGGTGTGCACCGTGCCGGCGCCGGCGGCCACCACGTTTTCCCGGTCGAGCACCACCACGCCCGGGGCGGTGAGGGTCAGGTACGGCCAGGCCAGGCTGAACAGCAGGTAGACAAAGGGGCTGGCCACCAGAACAAGGATGAGATGCCAGCGCCACTGGGCCGCGTTTCTCCGGCCCGGTCCGTAGGGCACCTTCATGCCGCGGCTGACCTCGGCCTGCGGCGGCGGGGTAAAACGCACCTTCATGGTTGCATCTCCTGCCAGCGGGTCCAGTCCTGGACAACAATCCCGGTGAAATTGGCCTGGTCGAAGGTGGCGGCCAGCGCCGTCATGCGCCGCGCGAACTCCGCCCGGCCGGCGGTGAAATGGCTTTCCGTGGCCGGCAGCTCCGGCTCCACGCTCTGCGCCAGGGAAAAGCGCAGCCCGGGCCAGGCGGCGAGGATGGGCGCGACCACCGCGCGCACCCGGTCGGCCGTGGTCGAGTAGAGCATCAGGGTCACCTCGGCCACCCCCGCTTCGACGAGCCCTGCGCCCAGCCCGGGCCAGCCGCCGGCGGCGGCAAAATAGAGGGGATGGACGCTCACCCCCACCGGCCACGGACTGGCCTCGCAGGCCGCCCGCACCGTGGCCAGCCACTCGGTCTCCACCTCGATCTCCGCCAGCCGGGCCGCGCTCAGCTGGTGCGGCTCGATGTCCAGGTGCAGGCCGGCAAAGGGCAGGCCGGCGAGGGCCCGGATGATCGCGACCAGCCTGGGCCGCTCGGCCGGCAGCAGCCACAGCGGCTCGCCGAGCAGCACCTCCACCCGCAGCCCCTGGTCGCGGCGCGCGACCAGCCAGTCCGCCAGCGCCCGCCGCGCCGGCGGCGCGGCCAGTTCCTCTATTTCCCGCGGGTTGAGGGACAGGAGCAGGCGGCTGATGCCGGCCGCACGCAGGTTGGCCCAGAAGCGGGGATCGTCCTCGGCGGCCCGGCGCAGGGCCGCGGCCTGCCAGACGTACAGGCTGTGCACGCCCCGGCCGGCCGGCTCCCCGGCCGCTGCGGGCGGGGCCGCGGCCCCGGGCTCATCCCCGGCGGGCCGCGCTGCCGACGCTGCGGTCATGCTCACCCCGAGCAGGGCGATCTGCTGGTGCCACCGGCGCAGCTGCGCCTCCACCAGCCCCATGGCGGCCTGGTAGCGGGTGAAGTGACTCTCCCGGAGGATGTCCGGCTGGTCGCCCGCCAGGGCCAGGCGCAGGGTGTTCTCCCGCACCGCCTCGGTCGCGGCCTGCAGTCGCCGTTCGGCCAGGCGCACGTCCGCCGTTGCCGCCTGGAACAGAGCGAGCGCCTGCACCGCCTGCTCCCGGGCCTCGGCGCGGGCGCGGGCCAGATCGAGGCGGCAGCGGCTGACCCCGGCCAGGGCCGTGCGGTGGGCGCTGTTCTCGCCGGCAAACACCCGGCCCAGCGGCAGTTCCACGGCCAGGGCCACGCCAACGGCATACTCGGCCGCATCCCGCGAGTCGTCGTTGCCCGCGGCCGAGTACACGTCGACATGGGCGCCCGCGCCGAACCGGTCCGCCAGCGCGGCCTGCTGCTCGAGGCCGCGCAGCCGCTCTTCCAGGGCGAGGATGGCCGGATGGCCCTGCCCGGCCCGCGCCGCGAGCGTGTCCCGGTCCAGGCAGGGCTCGGCCAGCTGCGGGGCCATGGGCTGCCAGGGGCCCTGCAGGCCGGTCAGGCGTTCCAGAGCGGACCGGGCGGCCTGGGCGGCGGCCTGCAGGTTCGCCTCGTTGCGCCGCGCCAGGTCAAAGGCGGTGAGCGCCTCCAGGCAGGCCGAAGCGCGCAGCAGGCCGGCCTGCTGCCGCCGCTCGAGCAGCGCGGTCTGCCGCTGTTCGTCCGCGAGAAAGGCGCGGGTCAGCTGCAGCTGTTCCCCGGTTGCATACAGGGTCGCGTACTGGCGGCGCAGCAGGCCCAACCCCTCCATCCTGGCCTGGTCGAGCCGAAGGGTGTGCTCGCGCACCGCGCTCTCGGCCTCGACCACGCCGCGCTCCTCGGCGGCCGCCCGGCCGAGCAGGGGCAGGCGGATGCCGGCGCGCAGGTCGTAGGTGGTGTAGGTGCGGTCTGCGCCGCTGAGCGAGGTGTCGGTTCCCGAACCGAGCCCGGTTCCGGCAAAGAGCCGCAGGCCCCGGCCGCTCCGCTGTTCGGCCAGTCGGGCCCGGTCGAGTTCCAGGTCCGCGGCGGCGAGCAGGATCTCGTCCGCGCGGACGAGATGCCCTTCCACCTCGCCCAGGCTCAGGGTCGGCCCGCCCTCGCCCGGATCGGCGGCGGCGGAAGGGACCGGCGGCATCAGCACAAGCAGCAGGAGGACGACCAGGGCCAGCGCCAGGGCCGCCCGCACCGCGGGACCGGTGATGCCGGACAGGTTGGGGGCGGGAGTGGTCATGGCCATCAGAACCTGGACTTGCGCAGCACCCACCACGGCGCCATGCTGCTGTCCAGGTGGGCCTTGCAGGTCATCTGCTTGAGGGTCGCAAGCGCGTTGTTGACCCGCTGGGCGAACATGAACAGCGGCTGCAGGGGCAGGAGCCAGGCAAGCCGCCAGTCGGCGTGCGGCCGCTCGGAAAACAGGGCCAGGTGCACCGCGAACAGCAGGCCGTTGATGGCCACGTAGAGCAGGTAGACCATGGCCCAGGTGCCCAGCACCATGCCCGGCGGATAAAGCGCGAACACCGCGGTGCTGTAGACGATGATGATGTACGGCATGACCATCTGGAAGTAGAGACCGGTCCAGACCTGCAGGAACACGTTCTTCCATCCCTGCAGTCGCGGCAGGAAGCTGCGCGAATGCTTGCGGATGTAGAGGTAGTAGAGGTCGCCGTCCCACCGCTGCCGCTGGCGGAAGAAGGTGCGCCAGGTTTCGGGGGCGTCGGTGTGGCCGATGGCGCGCGGCTCGAACACGAGGCGCAGGTGGGGATGGCGGCCGAAGTAGTGCTTCATGCGCAGGGTGATGTCACCGTCCTGGGCCGTGCCGCTGTCGTAGCCGCCCATCTTCTCCAGGAAGGAGCGGCGGAACCCGCCCAGCGCCCCGGAAATCACGTGGACCACGCCGAACTCGCCCATGCCGATGCGGCTGACGTTGATGGCCAGCAGGTATTCCAGGGCCTGCAGGCGGGTGAGCAGGTTGACCCGGGCGTTGCGCACGCGCAGGTTGCCGGCCACGCCGATCACCGCCGGGTCCTGGAAGTGGCGCGCCATGTGGCGGACCATGTCGTTGTCGAACGAGGTGTCGCCGTCCAGGGCCAGCACCACCTCGCCCGTGGCCAGCTGGAGGCGGAGGTTGAGGGAGGAGACCGCCCCGCCTCGCTGCCACTTGGGCACCACCCGCAGCGAGCGGTTGGCCATCCGC
>JAGODN010000006.1 GCA_017998195.1 Desulfobulbus sp.
GCTCTACGCCACCCTGGGCGAGTTGTGCACCGAGAAGACCGGGGTGCTCAACCTCGGCGTCGAGGGGGTGATGCTCGTCGGCTGCCTGGCCGCGTTCGTCACCGCCCGGCTGACCGGCAGCCCCTGGCTGGCCTTTGCCGCCGCCGGCCTGGCCGGGGGGCTGTTCGCCTCGCTGCACGGGGTGGTCTGCCTCCTGTTCCAGGGCAACCAGGTGGTCTCCGGCCTGGCCCTGACCCTGCTCGGCACCGGGCTCGCCAATTACCTGGGCACCGGCCTGGTCGGCCAGGCGGCGCCGGGTTTCGCCCCGCTGCCGATTCCGGGACTGGCCGGGATCCCAATGCTCGGCCCGATCCTGTTCGCGCACGACCCGCTCGTCTACCTCAGCTACCTGCTGCCGCCCCTCTTCTGGCTGTTCTTCACCAAGACCCGCCCCGGCCTCCATCTGCGGGCCGCGGGTGAATTCCCGGGCGCCGCCACGGCCGCCGGCCTGAACGCAGTGGCCTGCCGCTGGGTCGGGGTGGTGGCCGGCGGCTTTTTCATGGGGCTGGGCGGGGCCTACCTGTCGCTCGCCTACACCCACCTGTGGACCAACAACCTCACCGCCGGCCGCGGCTGGATCGCCGTCGCCCTGGTGATCTTCGCCTTTTGGCGACCGGGCCGGGCGGCGTTCGGCGCCTACCTGTTCGGCGGCATCATGGCCCTGCAGCTCCGACTGCAGGCGGCCGGCACCACCCTGCCCTCCTCGCTGCTGCTCATGCTCCCCTACGTGCTCACCGTGGCCGTGCTGGTCTTCTCGGCCGGCCGGCGGCGAACCGCCCCGGCCCCGGCCGCGCTCGGCGTGAACATCGAGCCGCCGGCCTGAGGCGGGCGCATCCCCTGTTTTTTCACGGAGGTCGCAACCACCATGGCCGAGAATTCCACCTACCGGAAAACCTATGCCATCTCCTGGGAACAGCTGCACCGCGATGCCAAGGCGCTGGCCTGGCGGCTGCTCGACCGGGGGTACTTCCAGGGCATCCTCGCCATCACCCGCGGCGGCCTGGTGCCGGCGGCCATCGTCGCCCGCGAACTGGACATCCACCTGGTGGACACCATCTGCATCTCCAGCTACGACTGGAAGGACAAGAAGGGCGAGGCCGAGGTGCTCAAGGGCTTTGCCGGCGACGGCGCGGGCTGGCTCTTAATCGACGACCTGGTGGACACCGGCCGCACCGCCAGGATCGTCAGGGAAATGGTGCCCAAGGCCCATTTCGCCACGATCTACGCCAAGCCGGCCGGCCGCGAGCAGGTGGACACCTTCATCACCGAGGTCAGCCAGGACACCTGGATCCTCTTCCCCTGGGACGCCGAGTCCCAGTTCGTCCAGCCGCTGGCGACCGGCCGCTAGCCGATGACGGATCCGACCCCGATCATCCGCCTGGAGGGCATCAGCAAGGCCTTCGGCGCGGTGCAGGCCAACCGGGACATCAGCCTGGACATCCAGGCCGGCCGCATCCTCGCCCTGCTCGGCGAAAACGGCGCCGGCAAGTCGACCCTGATGTCCATCCTGGCCGGCCAGACCCGGCCGGACAGCGGCCGCATCCTGCTGCGCGGCGAGCCGGTGGTCTTCGCCTCCACCGAACAGGCGATCGAGGCCGGCATCGGCATGGTCTACCAGCACTTCAAGCTGGTCGAGGCGATGAGCGTGGCGGAAAACGTCGTGCTCGGCCAGCCCGGTTCCTTCTGGCTGGGCCGGCGGGCCATGCACGCCCGGGTGGCGGCGCTGGCCGCGGACTACGGCATGGCCGTACGGCCCGGGGCGCGGGTGGCCGACCTGTCCATGGGCGAAAAGCAGCAGGTGGAAATCCTCAAGCTCTTGTACCGGCAGAGCACGGTCCTTATCTTTGACGAACCGACCGCGGTCCTCACCCCCACCGAGGCCACCAGCCTGTTCGCGGCCATGCGGCGGATGACCGCCCTGGGCAAGGCGGTGGTGTTCATCAGCCACAAGCTCGAGGAGGTGCTGGCCGCAGCGGACCGCATCGCCATCCTTCGCCGCGGCGCGGTGATCGACCGCATGGCCGCGACCGAGGTGCCCTCCACAGCTGAACTGGCCCGCAGGATGGTCGGCCGGCCGGTGCTGCTGCAGGTCGAGCGGGTGCCGGTGCCCTGCCGGCAGACCGTGCTCCAGGTCAGCGGGCTGACCGGTGACGGCCTGCAGGGTGTGGATTTCGAGGTGCGCCAGGGCGAGATTCTCGGCTTGGTGGGGGTGGCGGGCAACGGCCAGAAGCCGCTGGTGGAGATCATCTGCGGCCTGCGCCGGCCATCGACCGGATCCGTGCGCATCCTCGGCGAAGAGTGGGTCGCGTTTTTTGCCCGGCGCGACCGGGAGAAAGGTCTCAGCTACGTCCCGGAGGACCGCCAGGGGCTGGCCACCTGCCCGGGGCTGGACCTGCTCGACAACTTCCTGCTCACCACCCGGGCGGGGTTCTGCCGGGGTCCGTGGCTGCGGCGGGGCCGGGCCGCCGCAGCGGCCGGCCGGCTGCTCACTGAATTTGATGTGCGGCCGCCGGACGTAAGCGCGCTCGCCCGGCAGCTGTCCGGCGGCAACCTGCAGAAGCTGGTGCTGGCGCGCGAGTTCTTCCGCCAGCCGCGCCTGATCGTGGCCGAGCAGCCGACCCAGGGGCTGGACATCGCCGCCACCGAGGAGATCTGGCGGCTCCTGCTCGAAGCCCGGGAAGAGGCGGGCATCGTGCTCGTCACCGGCGACCTGAGCGAGGCGCTGGCCCTGTCGGACCGTATCGGGGTGCTGTTCAACGGCGTCCTGGCCGGGATGGTCGACCGGGACGATGGCGAGGGGATCGAACGGATCCCGCAACTGATGGCCGGTGTGCAGCAGAACCCGGCGTCACAATTCGAACCAAGCGAGGGGGACTATGATTCTGCCGTATCGTGACTATCAGCCGCAGGTGGGCCAAGGCGGGTGGGTGGCGCCGAACGCCACCCTGATCGGCGATGTAGTGCTGGGGGAGGACGTGTCCCTCTGGTACAACACGGTGGTGCGCGGGGACGTGCACGCCATCCGCATCGGCGCCCGCACCAACATCCAGGACAGCACCATTGTCCACATCACCCAGCACGAGGGAGAGGCGCGCAGCAGCGAGGACGGCTACCCGACCATCATCGGCAGCGAGGTCACCGTGGGCCACCGGGTGATCCTGCACGGCTGCACCGTGGGCGACCTCTGCCTGATCGGCATGGGCGCGATCCTGCTCGACGGCGTGGTCATCGGCAACGAGTCCATCGTCGGCGCCGGCTCGGTGGTCACCCCGGGCAAGCATTTTCCGGCCCGCTCGCTCATCATGGGTACGCCGGCCAAGGTGGTCAAGGAGGTCACCGAGGCGCAGGTGCTGGAGATGCAGGCCTCGTGGAAGCGGTATGTGGCGCTGAAGAACGAGTACCACCGCGCCCGCGTGGGCGACTGCTTCTAGCCTGTCGCCCGGCGGGCGCGGCGGGCGGCGGCTCAGGTGTTGAGCACCGAGTTTTCCTCGCCGTACTCGTTGGGCGCGTAGCTGTCGGCGGCGGGGTCGTTGACCCAGACGTTGCCGTCGAGCACGTAGCGGAACCGGTAGGACTGGCCGGCAGGCAGGGACAGGGTGGCGGAAAAGCTGCCGTCCTTGAGTTTCTTCATCGGCGTATCCGCGAGCGACCAGCCGTTGAACTCGCCCGCCAGGACGGCGCTGCCGGCCTGTTCCGCGTTGTCGTACTTGAAGGTGACGCGGCAGACCGCACCGGTTTTTGAATAGCTCTTCTTCAGCATGACTTTCTCCTTCCATCCAGAGAGGTTGGCCCCGGAGGATCCGGGCGGCTTCGTCTGCTGAAAGTGTAAATCAGTCCCCCATTTCGTTCAAGCAATACCTTGTCCTCCTGCCTGCCCGGCCACCAGTCCGGCCCCTGCCCCGCCATCCGGCCGGAACAGGGGGCCGGACGGGCACTTCTTGCCGCCAACCCTTTTCCCCGTCCCTGCCATGAACCCTGCATCCCCGTCCGGTCGCTCCGACCGGCGCCTCCCCGAACTGCTGGCCCCGGCTGGCAGCCACGAGAAACTCGTCACCGCCGTGCGCTACGGTGCGGACGCCGTCTATCTCGGCGGCCGGGACTTCAGCCTGCGCGCCCGGGCCGCCAACTTCGACGCGGCCGGGCTGCGTCGGGCTGTCGACCACGCCCATGACCATGGCGTCAAGGCCTATGTCACGGTCAACATCTTCGCCCACAACCGGGATTTCGAGGAACTGGCGCCGTACCTGGAGGAGCTGCGCGACGGCGGCGCCGACGGGCTGATCGTCGCCGACCCGGGCATCCTCACCCTGGCCGCGCAGGTGGTGCCGGAATTGCCGATCCACCTCTCCACCCAGGCCAACGTCACCAATGCGGCCAGCGCCCGCTTCTGGGCCGCTCAGGGGGTGCGGCGGCTGAACCTGGCCCGCGAGCTCGGCCTGGAGGAGATCCACGCCATTCGCGCTGCCACCGCGGCCGAGTTGGAGGTCTTTGTCCACGGCGCCGTGTGCATCTCCTATTCCGGCCGCTGCCTGCTGAGCAGCTACTTCACCGGCCGCAGCGCCAACCAGGGCGACTGCGCCCATCCCTGCCGCTATCGCTACGCGCTGGTCGAAGAGAAACGGCCCGGCCAGTACTTCCCGGTGGAGGAGGACGAGCGCGGCACCTATATCTTCAACTCCCGCGACCTCTGCCTGCTCTTCCGCTTGCCGGAACTGGTGGCCGCCGGCGTGGATGCGGTCAAGATCGAGGGGCGGATGAAATCCGTGGGCTACGTGGGCGCGGTGGTGCGCCTCTACCGGCTCGCCCTGGACTGGATCGGCGCGCAGATGGAGGCCGGCCAAGCGCCCGCAGACCTCGTTCTCCCCTCGGCTTTTCGCAATGAAATTGAAAAGATAGGTACACGCGGGCAGAGCGAAAACTTTTTTTCCGCCCACCCTTCAAGTGGCGACATGCTTTATGATACAATGCGATTGGAGCAAAGCTGGGTACCGGCGGCGGTGGTCCGCACAGCCACGCCGCTTGCGGTCGAAACCCGGCACACCATCGCCCCGGGCGATCGCCTCGAATACCTCGGCCGCTCCATCGAACCGGAAACCGTGACCATCACCGGGCTGTGGGCCGAGGACGGCACGCCGCTAGACCGCGCCCACCCCGGCCGGCTGGTGCGGCTGCACACCGACCCGCCGCTCGCCGGGGTGGCGCCAGCGACCATTTTGCGCAGGAACACCGAGTCTGCATGACCCCTATCCTGAACGTGCCCTTCCTCCCGGACGAGCACTACATCGCCTGCCTCGAGCAGTGCACGGCCGACCTGGAGAGCGTGCATTTTTGCCTGGAGCACGAGCCCTGTCTCGACAGCCGTGTCCGGGTCGGGAACGCGGGTGCGCCCGCCGGGCATCTCGCCGGCCTGGCCCGGCTGCCCGGGGTGCGCAAGTACGCCCTGCTCAACAGCCGCTTTCACGACCCGCGGCTGCTGGTCAGCGGGCGGGGGCTGCAGCCGCTGGTGCGCACCCTCTCCGGGCTGCTCGACCGGGAGCTGGTCGACGGCATCGTCTACTGTGACCACTACCTGCTGCAGCGGCTGGCCGACGAGGCCCCGGAACTGGCCGTCCGGCTGGAGGCGGTGCCCGGGGTCAACACCATGCTCGACAGCTTCGCCAAGGTCGAAGCCCAGCTCGCCTCCATCCGCGAGACCGGCTTCCGCACCCCGGCCAAAATCATTCTCGACCGATCGCTCAACCGCGACCTGGACCGGCTGGCAGCGCTCGCCCAGCAGCTGCGCGACCTGCAGCCGGGGATCCGCATCGAACTGCTCGCCAACGAGGGGTGTTTGCCGCATTGCCCCTGCAAGCTTTCCCACGACGCCTACATCGCCCTGGCCAACCTGGACGGCCGGGACCTGACCCACGACCTCAACTGCCGGGCCGGCTGCATCCGCCTGCTCGAGGAGCAGCCCCACCGGCTCCTGCAGTCGCCCTTCATCCGGCCGGAGGACGTCGACCTCTACCTCTACCACGTGGACACGATCAAGCTCTGCGGCCGCACCCTGGGCGCCGGCTTCCTCGAGAACGTGATCACCGCCTACCGCCGCCGGCGCTACGACGGCAACCTCCTCGACCTGCTCGACGCCACCGCCTGGCTGGCCGAGCGGCTCTACGTGGACAACCGCATGCTCTCCTTCGATTTCGCCGCCATGCTCGCCCAGTGCGACAACCGCTGCGACCAGTGCGGCTTTTGCCGGGAACTGTTCACCGCCATCGCCCACCCGCTGCCGCTGGTCATCGAAGACCGGCGGGTGCGCGCCGATTGACAGGCCCGCAGCCGACGGGTAAGCTGCCCGCCCGTGCGTCCGCCGACAGCCGGCCGGCGCCTTGACCGCCCACCAGCCGGGATCCCTGCCATGCAATCCTTTGACGAACTGCTCGAAATTTCCACCGCCATTCACGGCCACCTCTGCGCCGGCCAGGTGATCGGCGTGCGCATGGCCATGGCCGGGCTGGCGCGCATCGGCATCGACGACCCCCGGGGCGCGGACCGTAAGAAGCTCTACGTGCTGGTGGAAATCGACCGCTGCGCCACCGACGCCATCCAGTCGGTCACCGGCTGCAGCCTGGGCAAACGGTCGCTGCGCTGGCTGGATTTCGGCATCATGGCCGCGACCTTCGTCAACCTGGAGAGCGGTCGGGCGGTGCGGGTGACCGCGCGCGAGGAGGCGCGGGACTTGGCCGCCACCTACTGCCCGGAGATCACCGACAAGTACCGCCGCCAGCTCGAGGCCTACCGCCTGATGGCGCTGGACGAGCTGTTCACCTTCCAGGAAGTGCAGGTCACCCTGCGCGACTGCGACCTGCCCGGCCGGCCGCTGCGCCGGGTGCAATGCGCGGCCTGCGGCGACTGGGTGCAGGACTGCCGCGAGGTTGAACAGGGCGACCGCCTGCTCTGCCGGGCCTGCGCCGGCGAGCGCTACTGGTCGCCCCTGCCCTGACCCCCCTGTCCCCTGCCGGCGCGGAGACTTCCCCGCCCCGCCTGCGCACCTTCAGCGTCCACTGCCGCGAGCGTTACGGCCGCCCTGTGGGCAAGATCCCGCTCCACCCGGGCATTCCCTGCCCCAACCGCGCCCGCGGCGGCTGTGTGTTCTGCCGTCCGGCGAGCTTCACCCCCCGCTCCCTGCGGTCCGCCGACCCCCTCGACGAGCAGCTCCGCCGCGGCCGACAACTGCTCCTCGGCGACCGGTTCCGCCTTTTTTTCGGCTATTTTCAGCAGGAAACCCCCACCGCCCTGGCCACCGGCCTGCTGCTGGAGCGCTGTGCCAGGATCCTGGCCGAGCCGGACTGCGTCGGCCTGATCCTCTCCACCCGGCCGGACGCCATTGCCGCCGACCTGCCCCCAGCCCTGGCTGATCTCTGCCGCGAGAGCGGCAAGGACTGCCTGATCGAACTGGGGGTCCAGTCCATCCACCCGGGGAGCCTGCGCCTGCTCAACCGCAACCACGGGTACGGGGATTGTGTCGACGCCGTGGCGCGGCTGCGCGCGGCCGGCCTGGAGGTGGGCGCGCACCTCATCCTCGGCATTCCGGGCGAGAGCGAGGAGGACATGCGCGCCAGCCTGGACGCGGTCTGCGCACTCGGCGTGCAGGCGCTCAAGCTCCATCACCTGCAGGTGATCCGCGCCACCCCCCTGGAACAGTGGTACCACCAGGGACGGGTCGCGGTGTTTGCCCTGGACGACTACCTGCGCCTCCTGCTGCGCCTCCTGCCGCGCATCCCGACACAGGTCACCCTGCACCGGCTCTGCGCCACCACCCATCCCCACCTGCTGGTGGCGCCGCGCTGGGGGCGGCTGGCCGCGGACCTGAGCGGACAGCTGCAGGCGCTGCTCGCTGCCGCGGACCTGCGCCAGGGGCAAAGGGTTGGGATGGACGGATGATCAGCCGAGCAGGCGGGCGAGCAGGGGCAGGCGGTTGCTGCGTCGCAGCCGCTTGAGGTAGCGGGGAAAATCGAGCTGGTAGCGTCGCTGGTGGAGCGGGCCGTTCTTCCGGGCCCGTTTGATCGCGGCGCGGGGGATGGCCACCGGGAAGGCGAGGACGATCACGTTGCTGCGCCGGCTCACCTGCATCTGCAGGAGCTGGCCGCCGCTGGCCTCCTCGAGGGCCGCCAGGGCACGGTCGAAGCTCGGCCGGTCACCGCTCCACAGGTTGACCGCGAGCACGCCGTCCGCGTCCAGCCGGTCGAGCAGGGCGCGGTGGAAGGCGGGCTCGAACACCGGCGCGGCCATGGCCCCGGGCGTGAAAATGTCGACCAGGGCCACCTGGTAGCCGCAGGCGTCGGGTGTTTCGAGGAAGGCGACGGCGTCCTGCCGGAACAGGTGCAGGGTGTCAGCGGCCGGCAGGAGGAAATAGCGGCGGGCAAGGTCGATGATCAGCCGCTCTCGTTCCACCACGTCCAGGCGGACGTGGGGCAGGTGGCGGTGCAGGAAGTGGACCATGCCGCCGCCGCCCAGGCCGAGCAGGAGCAGTCGCCGCAAGGTCTGCGGCAGGAGCAGGGCGGACATCATCCAGCGGGTGTAGGCGAGCTGCAGCACCCACGGGGTGCGCAGGTCGACACAGCTCTGCCGCTCGCCGGTGCCGAAGTTCAGGCAGCGGAGAGGGCCGTCGTCCGTGACCAGCACCGGGTGGCTGCCGGTGTGAGCGCTGTGCACCAGCTGGGTCATGGCCGTGCTCCAGGCAAGAAAAAGGCCGCACGCCGGGAAGGCGGTGCGGCCGGTTTTTCGTCCGGGGTGGCGGGTGGTCGGGGTGAAGGCGCGAACGCCGCTCAGCCTGGTCCCGCCGTGGTCAAACGAATGGGTCGGTTTTCATGCACGATGAAAATCAGCAGCCCCGGAGCCCTCAGCCGCCGGCCTTGGCCGGGGTCTGCTTGTCCAGGTCGGCGGCCGAGCCGGCGATGGCGCCGCGGTTCACCTTGATGCGCACGTTCTCGGCGATCTCCAGGGTGACCACGGTGTCGGTCAGGCTGGCGATCTGGCCGTGGATGCCGCCGCCGGTGATGACCTTGTCGCCCTTCTTCAGGTTGGCCAGGTAGTTCTGGTGTTCCTTGGCCTTCTTCTGCTGGGGGCGGATGAGCAGGAAGTAGAAGACCACAAAGATGAGAATCAGCGGCACGAATTGGGCGATGGCGCCCATGCCGCCGGCAGCGGCGGCCGGGGCGTCGGCGGCCCACGCAAGTCCAGTCATGAAAATCCCTCCGGTTGGTTAGTGTTCCGCGCCCGGTTGGTGCCGGAGCGCGTAGAAGTGACGACGAAAGGCCAGGAACCGGTCCTCGCGGATGGCGTCCCGCATCCCGGCCATGAGCGTGCAGTAGTAGGTGATGTTGTGGATGCTGTTCAGCTGGTAGGCGAGGATTTCGCGACTCTGGAACAGGTGCCGCAGGTAGGCCCGCGAAAAGTTGCGGCAGGTGTAGCAGCCGCAGTTTTCGTCCAGCGGACGCTGGTCCTGCTGAAAACAGGCGTTTTTTATAACAACTCTGCCCTGTGAAGTAAAGAGCATTCCATTGCGGGCATTGCGGGTGGGCATGACGCAGTCGAACATGTCGATGCCGTGATAGACCCCCTCCACCAAATCCTCGGGCGTACCCACGCCCATCAGGTAGCGGGGGTGGTCGGCCGGCAGGTGGTCGGCGGTGGCCGCCAGCATCTCGAGCATCAGCTCCTTGGGTTCGCCCACCGACAGGCCGCCGAGGGCGTAGCCGTCGAAGCCGATGGCGCGCAACTGCTCCAGGGCGGCTCGCCGCAGGTCCGGGTACATGCCGCCCTGAACGATGCCGAACAGCAGCTGGCCGGTGTCGGCCTGCGCCGCCCGGCAGCGCGCTGCCCAGCGGCCGGTGAGGTCGGTGGCCCGGGCGGCGGTGTCCCGGTCCGCCGGGTAGGGAATGCAGGTGTCGAGCACCATCATGATGTCCGAGCCGAGCGCCTCCTGCACGCGGATGGCCTCCTCCGGGCCGAGAAACAGGCGGGAGCCGTCCAGGTGCGAGCGGAAGGCGGCGCCCTCCTCGGTGATTTTGGCAAGATCCTGCAGGCTGAAGATCTGGAACCCGCCGGAATCGGTGAGGATCGGCCGGTCCCAGTGCATGAACCGGTGCAGCCCGCCGAAGCTGCGGATGAGTTCATGGCCGGGCCGCAGGAACAGGTGGTAGGTGTTGCCGAGGATGATCTGCGCCCCGGCCTCGACCAGGTTTTCCGGGGTCATGGCCTTGACCGTGGCCTGGGTGCCCACCGGCATGAACACCGGCGTGGCAAAGGTGCCGTGCAGGGTGCGCACCTCGCCGCAGCGGGCCGCGCACTCGCTCGACCGGGCGACGAGGCGATAGGGTGAGCCGGTGGTCATGGCCGCAGGACGGTGCCGAACCGCGCCGGCACGTTACTGCACATCGACGATGGTGACCTGGAAGTGGAGCGCTTCGCCGGCCAGGGGATGGTTGAAATCCACGGTGGCGGTGGTCTCGGTGAGGGCGGCGACCACGCCGGTGAGTTCGTGCTCCTCCGGGCTGACGGCGGTGATCTGCGCGCCCACGGTGCGGCCCTCCGGGGGCAGCCGGTCGAGCGGCACCTCGATGAGCGCGTCCTCGATCACCGGTCCGTACCCATCCTCGGGCGAGATGTGCACGGTGGCGCTGTCCCCCCGGCGCAGACCCTCCAGGGCCTTTTCCAGGCCGGCGATGAGGGTCTCGGTGCCGTGGGTGTAGGTGAGCGGCTCGCCGTCCACGTTGGAGTCGATGGTGTCGCCGTTGTCCAGGGTGAGGGTGTAGGTGATGGCAACGGTCCTGCCTGCGCTGATGATCATGGGTGCCTCGCGGGTGTCCGGGGTGCCGGTGCGGGAGGTCCGCGCCGGCCGCTCTACCGGCCGCGGGGCCGGACAGCATGGGCACATGCTATAAACCGCGCCGGGGACAATTGCAAGGGGGGCGGGTGCGGGCGAAGAGGTGCGCCAGCCGTTCCTCGAGAGGTTCCTGTTGCCGCAGGATGGAGGCGTGCAGGCGGAACTGGACCGCGGCCCGGTGCAGGTTCTGCGCCGGCCGGGTGACGGTGAAGTAGCGGTCGCCGGCCAGGTGGTCGGTGAAAAAGCGCAGGCCCAACTCATAGCTGATCAGCCGGACCGATTCCACCAGCAAGGCCCGGTCCGCCATTCCGAGCAGGTCGCCGGCCGCGTCCCGGTAGCCGGCAAGCAGGGCCTGGAACAGCTCTGCCGCGAACAGTTCGCCCTCGCCTTCCTCCCCGTCCTCGCCCAGCCGGTTGCAGCAGGAGCGCAGGCAGTCGCCCAGGTCGTGGAGGAGCAGCCCCGGCTTGACCGTGTCCAGGTCGATGAGGGCGATGGCCTGGTCCTCGCCCGCGGCAAAGAGCACGTTGGCGCTCTTCGGGTCGCCGTGGATCACCTGCTGGCGCAACCGGTCGCGGGCCGCCTCAAGCGATCCGGCCGCCGACCGGTGGCTTTCGATGGTGTCGGCGCACAACCGCTCCAGTTCGTTGCGCGGCGGCCGCATCGGGCCCAGGGCGTCGTAGTGGGCGAGGTAGCGGGGGGTGATGTGGAAGTCGGGCAGCGGGTCGGCCAGGGTGAGCGGGTCGAGATCGGCGACGAGATGGTGGAACCGGCCGAGCAGGCCGCCGATGGCGCGCACCTGCGGTGCGCTCAGCGGCGGTGCCAGGGTGCGCGCCGGGCCGATGCGGGAGAGCAGCCGCCAGCAGCAGCCGGCCGCATCGACAAAGCAGTCCGCCCCGTCCGGGCTGGTACACAGCCGGAAGGTGATCGGCGGGTCGGCGGCGGCCAGGTGGCGGGTGACCAGTCGCATGTTGGCCATGACCGCCCGCGGGTCGGCGAACACCTGCGGGTGGAGGCGCTGCAGCACCACGGGTTCGCCCCGGTCCGGCACCACCAGCCAGGTGTGGTTGATGTTGCCCTCTCCCAGGGGAGTGAGGCTGCGGACAGTCTGGCCGGGCAGGAAGAAATCGAGGGCAACACTGGTGTGCATGGGCGTATCCGGGTGGAGGTCTGTGCGGCCGGCACCCGCCGGCGCGGCCCCAGCATACCCGGCCGATACGTCCCTGTCATGGGGAAGCGGTGCGGATCGTCTCAGGCCGGCTCGGCCACCATCCGTTTGATCCGCGCCACCACCTCGGCCGCGGCCGTTTCGACCTCGGGCGACATCTCTTGGGTGAACTCGCTGATCGCCTTGACCTCAATGAGGATGATCCGCAGGTCGGTCGGCATCTCCTCGGGGAAACAGACGTAGCCGGTCTTCAGGGTGGCGCCGAGGGTGATGGCGTGGGAATGGGCCAGGCGGTGGGTGGTGAAGATGTCGTCCAGGCCGAGTTCGAGGATGGTGCCCGGTGGGTTGCCGAGCATGCAGGCATCGACGATGATCGCCCGCCGGAACCCCTTGATCCGGTCCATCACCTCCAGCCCGACCGTGTACACCACCTCGGTCCGGCAGGCCAGCCCGGCCCGTTCCAGTTCCTCGACGACGACCACGCCGGCGCGGTCATCCTGGAGATAGGGGTTGCCGATGCCGACAACAACGCAGTGCTCGTCCATGCTCTTCCCCGGTTAAAAACGAATCGGGGCCCGGGGCATCTGCTCCCCGGGCCCCGAGGGCCAACAAATTAAAAATTCTTCAGGGTCTTGAACAGCCTGCCGGTGCTGTCGAAGATCTCCACCTCCAGCGGCGACCGGCCGCCGGTCACGGTGTGGGTGGCGCAGGCCAGGCAGAGGTCGTAGGGCCGGAAGGCCATTTCCACGTAGTTGAGCATGGCCGGGCTGACGTCGCCGTTTTTGATGAAGTGCTTGGCCGCCTTCTTCACCGCCAGGTTGATCGGCGCGTTGTTGTGGGTGGTGGCCACGATCAGGTTGGCGTCGGTGACAATGCCCTTGCTGTCGGTGGTGTAGTGGTGGATGAGGGTGCCGCGCGAGGCCTCGATGATGCCGACGCCCTCGCCCGGGCAGGAGGTGGGCTTGTTCCAGATATCCGGGCTAGTGATCTCCGGGTCGCGGGAGAGCTGCAGGCACTTCTCGGCCGCGGCCAGGAGCTCGATCGCCCGCGCCCAGTGGTAGGCGAGGATGTTGTGCACCGGTTTGGCACCGAAGGTGGCGTGGAACTTCTCGAAGTGCTTTTGGGCCAGTTCGGTGTCCATGGACTTGACGATGTTCAGGCGGGCCAGCGGGCCGACACTGTAGATGTTCGTGCCCGGGCCTTCGACGATGCCCTTCCAGGGGCCGATTTTCTTCTGGTAGGGGAACTTGAGGTAGGTCCAGGGCTGCACCCGCTCGGCGATGAAGTCGAGGTATTCCTTGCCTTGGAAGGTGCCGATCACCGCACCGTCGCTGTCGATCACCTTCTGGGTGCCGTCGTAGAAGGTGATCCGCTCCTGCTCGTCCACCGAGCCCATGTAGCCGACCTCGACCCGGTACATGTCGCCGGTGACCAGTTCCATGTACGTGTCGTTCTGCAGCACCACGTCGTCGAAGATCTTCAGGGTCAGCTCGCCCAGGCCGACCAGTTCCTTGGACCACTCCTCGACCTGCTTGCGCTCCGCCTCGGTGAGCTGCTTGGACCAGCCGCCGGGGATGGCCGCCACCGGGTGGTTGGGCTTGCCGCCGAGCAGGTCGAAGATCTTCACCGCCAGGCCGCGCCGGCGCAGCACCTCGCGGCCGATCTCGGCGCCGACGGTGTTGATCAGGCCGACCACGTTGCGCTCGGCCGGGTTGGCCTCCGGACCGACCACGAAATCCGGGAAGCCGAGGGCATAGAGAACCACCGAGTGGTCCTCCACGTAATGGGCGTTGAAGAACAGTTCGCGCAGCTTGCGGCCGGCGGGCGGCGGGGTGACGCCGAACACGCCGTCCGAGGCCTTCATCGCGGCGGTGAAATGCACCCCGCGGCAGACGCCGCAGACTGTGCTCACGGTGCGCGGCACCTCCTCCATGGGCATGCCCTGGAGGAACTTCTCGAAGCCGCGGAACTCCACGGTCTGGAAGAAGGCGTCGTCGACATTGCCGTTGTCGTCCAGGAAAATGGCGATCTTGCCGTGCCCTTCCAGCCGGGTGATCGGATTGATCTCGATTTTCTTCATGCGGCGCTCTCCTTCTTCTCGGCAATGCGGTGGTTGAGTTTCGAGGCGGTGTGACTGTAGCGGTAGAACAGCTTCGCCATGTCGTTGTACTTGTCGATGAACTGGTCGGTGGCCTCGTCGCTGGCGAGACTCGAGGCGATGGTGCTGACGCAGCGGGCGCCGAAGTCTCGGACGCCGGGGATCGGCCCGCCGCAGCCGCGACAGGGGATGTTGACGTTCAGGCAGGAGGCCGCGCAGTCGCCCTGGGTGACCGGGCCGAAGCACATGTAGCCCTGCTGCAGCAAACACTTGTCCGGGTCGGGTCGGCCGTCGATGGTCCGCTTGATCTCGCCCACCGGCAGTCGCTCCTGGCCGGTGATGGCCGGGTTGCGGCGGCAGCTGTCGCACACCGCCTTGCCGCCGGTGAGCCAGGAGCCGGCCGGCGGCAGGTTGCCCTCGAGGATGGCGCCCACCAGCTTGCCGACAAAGGAGTAGTGCGGCGGACAGCCGCCCACGTAGTAGTCCACGTCCACCACCTGGTCAAGGGTCGAGCAGTTGTCGAGGATGGCCGGGATGGTCAGGTTGTACTTGCCGTCGAGCAGGTATTCCGGGGTCGGGTAGACGCCGTCCGGGTTGTCGGTGGAGACGGTGTCCCGGTAGGCCTGGCGGAACAGTTCCTCCCTGGTGTGCAGGTCGCCCAGGGCGGCGATGCCGCCGAGGGTGGCGCAGGCGCCGAAGGCCACCAGGACCTTGGACTTCTGCCGCAGCACCCGGACCGTGTGCAGGTTTTCGGTGTTGCGGATCATGCCGTCGACAAAGGCCAGGTCGATGGACTTGTCGGCCATGGCCTCCAGGTCCTTGTACTTGACGTCGGCCACGGTCGGCGCCCAGAAGACGATCTCCAGCGCGTCGAGCACGTCCACCAGTTTTTCGGAGAGATCGACGACGCTCATCTCGCAGCCGGCGCAGCCGCCGGCGAGCAGAAAGGCGGTTTTCACTTTATCGGCCATGACCATTTCCTCCCTTGAGCGGGTTCGGCCCCAACTCCTGCAGCTCTTTCGTGAATGCCTCGACGACCTCGGCGAACCGGTAGCCCTCGGCCCCGGAGATCCATTCCAGCCGCAGCCGGCGCGAGTCGAAACCGCCGTCCTCGAGCAGTTTGCTGAGCACCTTCATCCGCCGGGCGGTCTTGTGGTTGCCGGTCTTGTAATGGCAGTCGCCGAAGTGGCAGCCGCCGACAAGCACCCCGTCGGCGCCGTTGGCAAAGGCCTCCATCACGTATTCCGGCTCGACCCGGCCCGAGCAGGGCACCTTGATCAGTTTGATCGAGGGCGGGTACTTGGCGCGCAGGTTGCCGGCGAGGTCGGCGCCGGCGTAGGTGCACCACTGGCAGGCGAAGCCGACGATATTGGGTGTGAAGGACATCAGGCCACCTCCTTGATGAGACGTTGTTCACTCTGGATCTCGGCGATCACGGCGCTGCGGTCGATCTGCGAGATGGCGGCCACCTGGGCGGGATCGCAGCCCATGACCAGGGCCAGCAGCTGGGTGTAGTAGAAGGTCGGGATCGGCTCGAAGTCGATCATTCCACGCTCCCTGAGGATCGGCTGGGACATGTCGAACTGGAGGAAGCAGGAGGAGCAGGTGGTGACGATCAGGTCGGCGTCGGTCTCCTCCTTGATCGAGACCAGCTTCTCGCGGAACAGGGCCAGCGACTTCTCCACGTCGGTGGAGCGCATGCCGCCCATGCCGCAGCAGCTCTCCAGCCGCGAGTAGTGCGGCACCGTGGCGCCGGTGGCCTCGCACAACTCCTTGAGCATGGTCGGGTAGTAGGGATTGTCTTCCTTGACCGTGTACACGTCCGACGGCCACAGGGTGTGGCAGCCGGTCTGCACCGCGATCTTGAGCCCGTCGAGCGCGTACTTGCGGCTGCCGCGGATACGGTCCAGGCCCACCTTGCGGTGGAGTACGTGGGCCACGTGGTAGACGTCGGCGGTGCCCCGGTACTCGCGGCCGATGGCGGCGAGGCTCTGGTTGACCGCCTTGCGCCGTTCCGGATCGGCCAGGAAATGCCTGGCCTCGGAGAGCACGCCGAAGCAGGAGTTGCAGCCGGTCATGACGTCGACCTCCCGGGCCTCGGCGATGGTCAGGTTGCGGCTGGAGATGGCGCACCAGGTGTTGAGGTCGAAGCTCGGTGCCGTGCCCCAGGCCGGGCAGCAGGAGGCGCCCTGCAGGTCCACGGGCTGGATGCCCAGGGCCGGGAAGATCTGGCGGATCGACTGCTCGATGTCCGGCGCCTTGAGCGGAATGTTGCATCCGAGATATAAGCCTATCTGTTCCATGCGTCCTGTTCTCCGGTGGGTTAGAAAAGTCCCAGCTCGCCCATGGGGCTGCTGTTGATCAGGGTCTGGATTTCCTTCCGGGCCTGCTCGTCAAAGGCCGAGGTCGGGGTCTCCTCGGGCAGGCCGACCTGGCGGCGGAGTTGCCGGGGGTCGGTGTAGACCGCGTGGCCGGTCTCGAACAGGTTCATCTGGCTGGTGATCGAACTGGTCGAGAAGGCCAGCTGGTTGGCCTGGTAGCGGCGGAAGGCGAACACCACCTCCTGCGGCCGCACGCCCTGCGGGCAGACCTCGGTGCAGCGGTTGCAGGCCTGGCAGCCCCAGCTGGAGCTGTCCTCGATGATCTCCTCGAGCTGACCGTTGAGCAGGTGGCGGATGAGGTTGCGGCAGAGCAGGGGGAAACCGGCGCGCACGCCCGGGCAGACCGCCGAGCAGGCCCCGCACTGGATGCAGTTGAGGATGCCGTGGCCGCCGTTCTCGATGATGGTCTGGACGGCCTCGTCGATTTTGTGCTGGTCGATGATCATGGGTGGGTCTCCTTAGAGCGTCAACGCCTCGATCTGGGCGAATATCTGCGAATCTTCATAACCGTGGAGCACGATCGCGCCGGAGGGGCAGGCCGAGGTGCAGACCCCGCAGCCCTTGCAGGCGGACATCTCGATCTGCGCCCTGGGCCGCTCGCCCCAGGTGCGCATGCTGATCGCATGGTACGGGCAGAGCGGCACGCAGATGCCGCAGCCGCTGCACTGCTCGGTAAGCACCTCGGAGATGATCGGCTCGATCTTCACCCTGCCCTGGGCGAGCGGCACGGCGGCCGCGGCGGCCGCGCCCTTGGCCTGGGCCACGGTGTCCGGAATGTCCTTGGGCCCCTGGCAGCAGCCGGCCACGAACAGCCCCTCGACCGCGGTCTCCACCGGGCCGAGCTTGGGATGGAGTTCACGGAAGAAGTTACCGCCGCAGAACTGCAGGCCGAGCTTCTGGGCCAGGCCGACGGCGTCCGGGGGCAGTTCGACCGCGGTGGCGAGCACCACCAGGTCGGAGGCGTACTCGATGCTGGTGGCCGCCTCCATGTCGTAGGCGAGCACGCGCAGCCGGTCGTTCGGGAGCATCTCCAGGCCGCCGACCTTGCCCTTGAAGAAGTTGATCCCCATGGCCCGGGCGCCGGTGTAGTACTCGTCGTAGCCCTTGCCGGCGGCGCGCACGTCGATGAAGTGCATGTTGATGGTCAGGTCCGGGTACTTCTCCTTGAGCAGGCGGGCCTGCTTGATCATGTACATGCAGCAGAAGCGCGAGCAGTAGGTGTGGAAGTGCTCGTCGCGGGAACCCATGCAGGACACGAAGGTGAGGGTGTGCGGCTTTTCGTGGTCCGAGGGGCGGAGCAGCTTGCCCTCGGTGGGGCCGGTGGCGGAGATGATCCGCTCCAGCTGCAGGGCGGTGATGACGTTGGCCGAGGCCGGCGCCATCTCCTTGAACCAGCCCTTGTCCATCACCTGGTAGCCGGTGGCGACCACGATCGAGCCGACCTCCACCTCGACGATGGCGCCCTCCGGGTTGTGGGCGACGGAGCGGTCGATGGCCTCGGCCCTGCACGCCCGCTCGCAGGGCGCGAGGATGGGCTTGCCGGTCTTTTCGTTGACCTTGGGCAGGGTGCCGATCTCACGGCCGGCGCAGTTGATGCAGTGGTCGATATCGATGACCGCCTTTTTCGGCACCGCCTGGGGGAACATGATGAAGGCCGCGCGTCGGTCGGACAGCCCCATGTTGAACTCGTCCGGGGTCTTGCTCGGGCACTTGGCGGCGCAGTCGCCGCAGCCGGTGCACTTGTTCCAGTCCACGTAGGTCTGCTTGCGGCGGATCTTCACCTGGAAGTTGCCGATGTAGCCGGAGACATCGTCCACCTCGGCATAGGTCAGGGTCTCGATGTTGGGGTGGTTGTAGGCCTCGACCATCATCGGCGTGAGGATACAGGCCGAGCAGTCGTTGGTGGGGAAGGTCTTGTCCAGCTGGGCCATGACACCACCGATGGACGGCCGTTTTTCAACCAGATAGGTCTTGTGCCCCATGTCCGCCAGCTCGAGCGCGGCGCTGATGCCGCCGATGCCGGCGCCGATGACCAGGGCGGCGTCGGTGACGTCGACGAACTTGTCCTCCAGCGGCTCGAGGTTGCGGGCCTTGCCCACGGCCGAGGCAACGATCTTCTTCGCCTTCTCGGTGGCGCCCTCGTGGTCGTGACCGTGCACCCAGCTGCCCTGGTCGCGGATGTTGGCCATCTCGAACAGGTACCTGTTCAGCCCGGCCTTCTCGATCGCCGCCCGGAAGATGGGCTCGTGGGTGCGCGGCGTGCAGGCCGCCACCACCACCCGGTCGACCAGGCCGTCGCGGACATCCTGCTTGACCATCTCCTGGCCCGAATCCGAGCACATGAACAGGTCCTTGCGGGCGACCACGACATCCGGCAGGGTCGCCGCGAAGTCGCGGACCGCAGCCACGTCAATCACGCCGGCAATGTTGGAACCGCAATGACAGACATACACCCCGACTTTTGCCATACAGGCCTCCTTGGACTGAATGAATGGACTCCGACTCGCCGTGGCGGCGCCCCGCCCGCCCCCGCTGGCACGCTGCCTTGTCCATCAGCGGGAGTGATGAAAACGATCGGGAAAATCGAAAAAGAACGCATCTACGCCAACAAGGGTCTGTATAGTGGATTCTGTGATCTTCGCAATCTCTTTTTTTATTTTGCACAGTTTGCACAAGCTGAACAAGGGGACGTGGGTTTTGCGACAATCAGGTTGATTTTAAAGCGAAATACCATTTTCGCCGCTGCCTGCAGGGAGAGCGGGCTGGAAAAACCGAAATAATTATTTCCAAAAAAACACTGTGGGAGGTGAGCCCGGATTCCGGGATGCACCATCGGCGCAGGCGGTCCGCCCGGGTTCGCGGAACCGGGCCCGGGCGCGGTGCGGCCGCGCAACTCCGGTCACGGCTCATGGCCGGCGGACCGGCAGCGGGTGGCGGCTTGGTTCGAGGTCGTGCTGGCAGGAAGGGGCGGGGGGTGGCGACACGGCAGCGCCCCCGGGCAGGGGGGACGACATCCCGGCCGGGGGGCTGCAACGGAGGGGGGTGCGGCTAGTTGGCGCCGGGGCAGAAGGCCCGGGCCCGGGCGTCGCGGGAACTCAGGCAGCGCACCAGCACCGCCTGTTCGCGGCCGGTGAGCACCGCGCCCTCGTCCACCATGTCGCTGATGGTCCGTTTCCAGTAGAGGCTGGACCTGCCTTCGGCCATCTTCGGGCAGATGTAGTCGAGTTTGTGGCAGGAGGCGCACTGGGCGCGCAGCAGGGTCGGGCAGTCCTGTTCAGCCCCGGCCGCAGTGCCAGCAAGGGCTGCGAGCATGAACAGCGCGGCCGGCACCAGCCGGCGCAGGGACAATGAGGTTGTGGTCTCGAACATGGAGCCTCCTTGCTTCCGTCCGGAAGCAAAAACCGCCGCACGAGGCGGCGGTTCCGGGGGAACCGTGCGGGCCGGTCCGGGGGGAGTTACCGGCCCGCACGGCTGATCAAGGTCTGCAACCTGGCCTGGCGGCCGCCTCAGTGCGAGAACAGCGGCAGGTGCTTGGCCGACATCTTGTACAGGAACACGCCCACCGAGATGACGCCCAGGGACAGCAGGAACTCCATCCACGAGGGGGCGTAGGTGAAACCGCGCCAGCTGTTGTACTGCTCCATGCTGAACAGGCAGACGTTCATCCGGTTGAGCAGCACGCCGGCGATGACCACCATGTTCACCGCAAAGAGCATGTTCACGTTGGTGCGGACTTGTTTCATGCTGAGCAGGACAATGGGCAGGATGACGCCCAGCACCATCTCGAGCAGGTACATGTTGCCCTCCACCGAGCCGTCCACCGCCATGGCCGGGCTGGCCACGGTGAACAGCTGGTAGAGTTTCAGGAGCAGGTAGAAGCTGAGGACGATCAGGAGGCCGCGGGCGAGCCCGAAGAAGATCTCGTCATCCACCTCGTGGTGGAGGAACTTCTTGCTCAGCATGGTCTCGAAGCTGACCATGGCCAGGCCCATGGCCACGGCCGACACCAGGAAATGGAAGGGCAGCTTGGTGTCCCACCACAGCGGGGACATTTTCGAGGGGGCGATGAGGAACACCGCGCCCAGGGACGACTGGTGCAGGGTGGAGAGCATCACGCCGAAGATGACCGCGCCCACCATGATCTTGCCCACCGCCCGGCGGGCCTTTTCCCAGCCCAGCCGCTCGAACAGCATGGGGCTGAACTCGAGCCCCAGCGTGGTGGTGTAGAAGATGACGTGCATGGCCACGACCCACATGACCGAGTGGTACTGCCACATGATGCCCGGATGCCACAGGCGGAAGGGGTGGCCGATGTCGAAGAACAGGGCCACCACCGCCATCAGGTAGCCGAGGAAGGCGGTGAGGATGGCCGGCCGGACGATGGGCCGGTACTTCTTCCAGTTGAACAGGTAGACCGCGCAGGCGATGATGAAGCCGCCCGCGGCCATGGCGATGCCGCCGAGTACGTCCAGGCCGAGCCAGAAGCCCCAGGGGTAGCCGTCGTTGAGGTTGGTGGCCGCACCCAGACCGTTGATCATTCGATAGAGGGCGACCACGCTGCCGGCGATGATCAGCGCCACCATGACGATGGTCGCCGGCGTCCAGGTCTTAATGTTCGGATTCGATTCCATTGCGTTTCACCTCATATCCAGAGTGACGAAGTTGTTCGACAACCGCGCTGATAACTTTCTCCATCCCGGCCTCGACCTCCGCCGAGAGGCCGATGCCGACGTCGAGCCGCTTGGGCTCGACGCCGTACAGGGTCAGGTGTTTGGGCAGGGCGTCGGTCAGTTCCGCCGCGGCGAGAACATCGCAGATGCCCAGCTGGTGCGGGGTGGTTTTGTTGAGAAAGGCCCGGGGCACCTGCTCGTTCTCGACCATGATGACCGTGCCGGGTTCCCGCTCGTCGCGCAGGGCGTCGATGAGGATGACATGGTCCTTGCCGTCCAGCATGGGCAGCAGTTCGAAGCCGGCGGTGCCGCCATCGACGCACTCCACCGTGGGCGGGAGGTCAAAGCGCCGGGCCAGTTCCTCGACCGCCCTGCACCCCACGCCTTCGTCACCGATGAGCAGGTTGCCGATGCCCAGCACCAGTGCCCGCCTGTTCAGCACCCCGTCGCTCACAGGACCTTGACCTTGCCCAGCGGGGTCTTTTTGCCGTCCACCAGGTGGATGGCGCAGGCCAGGCAGGGATCGAAGGAATGGACCGTGCGCAGCACCTCCAGCGGCAGTTCCGG
>JAGODN010000144.1 GCA_017998195.1 Desulfobulbus sp.
TGCGTTTGGAAAAATTTAAAATTAAATCGTAAATCGAGGGAAAAGTCTGGCCGGTGGCCCCTGTTTATGGTAATATTTATTCATTTGTCTGGCCGCTGCGGCCGGTGATGGAGAGCCGGCCGGCATGCTTGACAAACAACCGGTGGCGCGGCATTGTTTTTAAAGCGAAAACGCCCGGTGTCCCGCGCACAGGACGCCCTGCCCGACACTGTTTCCACCCCCACAGCACTGAAGAGAGTTCGATGAAACTGCCAGAATTGAAAATAGGTTCGCTGATCGCGAAAATTCCCATCATCCAGGGGGGCATGTCGATCCGGGTGTCGACCTCGGCCCTGGCCGTACCGGTCGCGGAATGCGGCGGCATCGGCACCATCGGCGGTTCGGGCATTCCCGTGCCGGAGTTGCAGGAGGATATCCGCAAGGCCAAGAAGGCCACCACGGGCGTGATCGCCGTGAACATCATGTACGCCATGAAGGACTTCTACGACCTGGTGATGGGCTCCATCGAGGCCGGGGCCGACATGATCATCACCGGCGCCGGGTTCTCCCGGGACATCTTCAAAATCGGCAAGGAACACAACATCCCGATCGTCTCCATCGTCTCCTCCCCGGCCTTCGCCACCCTGGCGGAGAAACTGGGCGCGGCCGCGGTGATCGTCGAAGCGACCGAGGCCGGCGGTCATCTGGGCACGGACAAGCCCCTGCGTGAACTCTTCCCGACCATCCGCAAGGTGATCTCGAAAATTCCGCTGATCGCCGCCGGCGGCATCACCGATGGCTACGAGATGGCGGAGATGATGGACAAGTACGGCGCCGACGGCGTGCAGATCGCCTCCCGCTTCGTGCTCAGCAAGGAGTGCTCGGTCTCGGACAAGTTCAAGGAGGCCTATCTCAAGGCGGGCGAGGAGGACATCGTACTCGTGACCTCGCCGGTGGGCATGCCCGGGCGGGCGGTGCGCACCCCCTTTGTCGACAAGATGCTGCGCGGCGACGACATCAAGGCCGATACCTGTCGTTTCAAGTGCCTGAAAAAATGCAGTTACAAGTACTGCATCAGCGACCGGCTGAACGCCTCGTGCACGGGCGATGTGGACAGCGGCCTGGTCTTTGCCGGGGCCAACGCCTTCAAGATGAAGGAAATCCTTTCGGTGCGCGAGATCTTCGACCGGTTCGTCAAGGCCGCCGAGTCCGTGTACAAGGAAAATGTCCCGGGAATACGCGCGGCGGAACCGGTGGCCTCGTGAACAGGCCGCAGAGAGCACCCATGAGGTCGGGCCCCTGCGCATGAGCACGGACCACCCGGATCGGCCGGCCGATGTTCAGGCGGCGGACGCCCCGCCCGTCGCCAGGATCATTCCCGAATCGGCGCACCCCATCCGCGAGCAGCAGCTCGACCGGGAGGCGCTCAAGGTGCTCTACCGCCTGCGCGACGCCGGTTTCAAGGGCTACCTGGTCGGCGGCGGGGTGCGCGACTTGTACCTGGGCCGCGCGCCCAAGGACTTCGACATCTCCACCGACGCCCGGCCGGGCCAGCTGCGCCAGCTGTTCCGCAACAGCCGCACCATCGGCCGGCGGTTCCGCCTGGTGCAGGTGTTCTTCCGCGGCAACAAGATCATCGAGGTGTCGACCCTGCGCTCCAGCAGCGAGTTCGATCTCGAGGGCCAGGACCTGGTGCTGGCGGCGAACAACACCTTCGGCACGCTCGAGGAGGACGCCTTCCGCCGCGACCTGACCATCAACGCCCTGTTCTACGAGATCGAGAACCGCACCATCATCGATTACACCGGCGGGGTGCGGGACCTGGAGGAGGGCGTCATCCGCATGGTCGGCGACCCGGACCGCCGCTTCACCCGCGACCCGGTACGCATGCTGCGGGTGATCCGCCACGCCGCCCGCACCGGCTTCACCATCGAACCGGCGACCCTCGAGGGGCTGCGCCGCCACTGCGACAAACTCGCCCTCTGCCCGCCGTCACGCATCCGCGACGAAATCCTCAAGGATCTGCAGTCCGGCGCCAGCCGCCCCTGGGCGGAACTGTGCCTGGAAACGCCCCTCTGGTCGGCGCTGTTTCCGCTCTACAACGAGTGCCTGGCCGGCGACCAGGGGCAGGCGGTGCGGGCCCAGCTGCTGCGCCTGTTCTCCGCCCTGGACCGTCTCCACCTGCGCACGGACGAAAGCCTGCCGGTGAAGGTGCCGGAATCCCTGCTGTTCGCGGCCCTGCTGCTGCCGTGGGCCTGCGCCCGCTACGCCCTGCCCGAGACCAACGTCCGCGGCCAGGGATTCAATCAGCTGGCGCGCACGATTCGCGACGACATCGACCTCCATTTCGGCGAACCCTTCAATGTGCAGCGCATGGCCAAGGAGTTTGTCACCACCCTGCTGGTCAACCTGTCCACCTTCCACCACGCCCGCACCCAGGGCGAGGACCCCAAGTGGTTGCGGAAAAAAAGCTATTACCACGACTGCGCCCGTTTCTACGATCTCTACCTGGAATCGAAAGGCCTGGCCGAGGCGCCGGTGGACCGGTTCATCGACGAGCGCAGTGCGGCCCGGGAGGTGGAGGTGGTCAGCGTCGCCGAGGACAGCGGCGCCGGCCGGGAGTCCCGGTCCCGGGGCCGGGGCGGCATGAACCCGGCCTTCAGCAGCCAGCCGCACGGGGTGTTCGGTCTGCGCCGGCAGCGTGGCTGAGCGCTGCCAGGGCTGCTGCGTGCGTTTTCTGCTCTACAACATCCGCTACGGCGCCGGCAACGGCACCCGCTTTCACCTGCCTTTTCCCTATGCCGGCTACCTGCGCCGGTCCAGCAGTCAATTCGACCGGATTGTCGACTTCATCCGTTCGGTGCAGCCCGATGTCATGGGGCTGGTCGAGGTGGACGGCGGCTCGTTCCGCACCGGCCGCCTCAGCCAGGCCGAACTGATCGCCGAACAGCTCGGCTACCATTTTGTCAGTGAGACCAAGTACGGCGCGGCCTCGATGGCCAAGCGGCTGCCGCTCCTGCGGACCCAGGGCAACGCCATCCTCAGCCGCATGCCGATCATCAGCCACCGTTTCCACTTCTTCGACGAGGGCGTGAAGCGGCTGGTCATCCAGGCCTGCACCGAACACCTGACCGTGTTCCTCGTGCACCTGTCGCTCACCTACCGCAACCGCCAGTACCAGCTCGAACGCCTCTATCGGCTTATTCGCCAGGTCGACCGGCCGGTGATTCTGGCCGGTGATTTCAACGCCCTCTGGGGTGAGCGGGAGTTGCAGCTCTTTCTCGGCGCCACCGGGCTGGTGAGCGCCAACCCCGAGAAAAAACCCTCCTTCCCGAGCCGCGCGCCCAAGCGCGAGCTGGACTTCATCCTCCACAGCCCGGAACTGCGGGTGGCGCAGTTTCAGATTCCGCCCGTCATCTACTCCGACCACGCCCCCCTGATCTGCGATTTCGAGATGCGCTGAGCCCTGGGGCGACGGGTCGTGTTCCACTACGCCCCTTCACCCCAGGCCGATGATCGACCCGTTGCGGCCGGTCACGCCGCCGGTTTTCGCGGCCCGCCGGTACGAGAAAAATTCACGCCGGCAACGGGTGCAAAGGCCCGCGGTGTCGATATGCTCCGGCCGCAGGCCGGCCTCGACCAACTGGCGGCGGCTGATCGCCCAGAAGTCGAAATGGTTCGGCCGTACTTGGTAGGCGTGCATCCACTCCGGCAGTTCCGTGCGGTAGTGGATGAATTCCGCGCAGCAGGGGCCAAGTGACGGGCTGATCACGGCCCGCAGGCTGTCCGGACGGACGGCAAAGGTGGTGCACAGGGCGGCCACCGTGGTCGCGATGATGTTCAGCACACTGCCCCGCCAGCCGCAGTGGGCCGCGGCCACCGCCTGTCCGTTCGGGGCCTCGAGCAGGATGGCCTGGCAGTCCGCCTGCTGGATGAGCAACCCCGTGTCCGGCAGGTTGGAGATCAGGGCATCGTAGCCGGCGGGCTCAATTGCGGCGTGGGCCGCCTCGACCACAAGAACCCGGTCGCCGTGCACCTGGTGCACCGACACCAGGCGGCTCAACCCCAGGGCCCTGGCGGCCGCGGCCCGGTTGCTGCGCACGTTGTCCTCCCGGTCACCGACATGGAAGCTCAGGTTGAGGGCGGCAAAGGGGCCGGAGCTGACCCCGCCGGCCGAGGTGAACAGCCCGTGGGGCACGGTCAGAAGCGAACTGGTGTAGCGGGGCAGGGGGCGGTCGTGCAGGTCCATGGGCGCGCAGGAAAATGAAAAAGGGAAAGCCGGGGCGGCTTTCCCTTGGGTGGGCGGGAACCGGGACAGCCGGTCGGATCAGAAATAGGCCTCGAAGGTCAGGTAGACCTGGTTGGCGCTTTCCACCGGGTTCATGCCGAGCGCCTGCAGGGCGGCTTGGTCATCGTCCAGGTCGTAGGGTTTGAAGTTGTAGTTGGAGCCGCCGGCGTAGTTGTAGTCATAGTACTGCCAGCCAAGCCGCACAAAGGTCTTGGCGAACTTGGAGATGGCCTCGCCGGTGGGCAGGTCGTAGATCAGGTAGAGTTCGTAGGCGTTGCCCCGGGTGGCCAGCTTGGACATGTACAGGTCGTCGTGACCGGGGGTGAAGGCCACCCAGTACCGGGAGCCCCAGTTGTACTCGGCGCCGAGCTTGAGGCCGATGGCGTCGATGTCGTAGCGCACGCCTGCATAGACCGCGTAGCCGTTCTCCGAGTCGGTGTTGGCGCCCGCCTGGCCCATGGCCATGGCATAATAGTCGTTGAACATGCCCCGGCCGTTGGGATCGGTCCGGCTCCAGCCGCCGGCCAGGAAGTAGTTGAGGTTGCTGACCTTGTCCATGAACACGCCGGTGGTGTGGTACATCTGACCCAGGTCGTGCTGCTCGCCGTAGCCGCCTTGGTCCTGGGGCATGGCCGCGCCGTAGCGGACAAAGTCGCTGCTGAAGGCCGGGTAGTTGTAGAGGTTGTAGACACCGAAGGCCTGCACGGTGAGGAAGCGGTTGCCCTGGTTGAACACATCCCAGCTGAAGCCGGCGAAATCGGTGTCATCCACCGGGAAGGCGTCCGGGTCGTTCTCCCACTGCAGGCCGTTCTCGAAGCCGCGGCCGTAGCAGAAGCGGATGCGGCCGCTGCCCAGTTCCTCGATGCCCCAGTCATAGCCGTAACCGAGGGTGAAGCCGTCGAACGGGTAGTCCATGAAGGCGGTGGGCGTGGCCATGCGCTCGTCGTTGTTCATGCGCAGGTTGGCGGGCGGGCCGTCGGTGGTGGGCCGGCGGCCGACGGACATCCAGATGGGCAGGTCGGCGATGTTGTTCCAGTTGACGTAGGCCCGGTCCACGTACAGGGCGCTGTCATTGGGGGTGCGGGTGGTGTTGCCGTCGAAGATCGGGTAGCCGTCGGCCAGCCCGGTGGGGGTGGACTGCATGCCCCAGGCCTTGTACATGGCCAGCCGGCCCTTGAACTCCAGGTCCTCGGTGGCGTTGACGCGCATGTTCAGCCGCAGCCGATTGGTGAGGATGGTGTCGTTGCTCTGGTCGCCGCCCGAGACCGCGCCGAAGGTCGGCATGCCGGTGGCCGGATTCATGCCGGTCATGAGCAGGGGCGTTCCTGCCGCAAACAGGTTGCTGGCATCATACATGTCACCCCGGGCACGGAAGTCGCCGCTGAACTGGAAGCGGGCGGCCATATCCCAGGATTCGGACTTCTCCTCCAGGAGGGTGTCCATGTCATCGACTTTGGTCCCGTACTCGGTGACGGTCTCGTTCTGCTTGGCCAGTTGCGCCTTCAACTCATCCACCTGGCGGGCCAGTTCCTCGATCTTGCTTTCCAGGTCGGCGGCACTCTGTGCCCCGCCCGCCGCGGCCAGGCCGGGCAGGGCGATCAGTCCGGCCAGGGCCAGTACGGAAATTCTCTTGACCATGTTTCTCCCTCCTCTGCAGTGCAATGAATCAGCGTGTTGCGGCGACTTTTTCAGGGTCGGACAGGCCGGCCGGTCGTGGTCGTCAACAACGGTGGACATACCACACGGTTGCAGAACCGTAGCGTGCCGGCCCAAAAATGTCAATGCGCCGGGGACGGAGAAGTAAAAAAAATTGTACCCGCGCCACGGGTGTGCGGCACGGGTACATGCGGGGCCTTGGGCCGGACAGTGCGACCGGTCCGGAGTCGACTTACTGGTAGGTGAAGGTGGTGGTGTTGTTCTTGCGGCCGATCCTGACCCGGCCGCCCTTGCTCAGGGCGCCGAAGAGGATCTCCTCGGTGAGCACGTCGCCGATCTCCTTCATGATCAGCCGCCGCAGGGGGCGGGCGCCGAAGGCCGGCTCGTAACCTTCCCGGGCGAGCCAGCCGCGGGCCGCCGGGCTGAGTTCGATGGTGATTTTTTTGTCGGCGAGCTGCTGCTGCAGTTCTCCGACCATCTTGTCGACCACCCGCTCCACGGTCTCCACCGACAGCGGCGCGAAGCTGATGATCGCATCCAGACGGTTGCGGAACTCGGGCGAGAACAGGTTCTTGATCGCCTTCTGCTCCTTGCCGCTGCTGTCGCCGAGAAAGCCGATGGCCCGCTCGCTCATCTCCCGGGCGCCGGCGTTGGTGGTCATGATCAGGATGACGTTGCGGAAATCCGCGCGCCGGCCGGCGTTGTCGGTCAGGGTGGAGTGGTCCATCACCTGCAGCAGGATG
>JAGODN010000145.1 GCA_017998195.1 Desulfobulbus sp.
CCTGATTTCCTGTCCTCAGAATTGGTCAGGTACCGACTCGTCCACTTTGGCAACGCACGCCCGCCCGTCATGGCGGGCACTGTTGACCAGGCTGCTCACAGGGTAAGTCATCATCCTCGTCGAAGAACAGGGCTTGAGCATCGGCAGCGCCTTCTCGAGTTTTGTCGTGAGTGCGATCCACGCAGCCACATCCTCTTTTCCGAGGATCACTGGCATCCGATCATGAATCGGCTGCATCAGTTCGTTCGCCGAGGTGGTGATGATGGCCACGGACTCGATGACCTCTCCTTGCTTTCCCTCCCAGTGATCCCAGATACCCGCCAGGGCAAAGACCTCAGCCGCAGCAGGCCGTACGAAATAGGGTTGCTTGCCTGTCCCCTGGCGGCGCCACTCGTAAAACCCGCTTGCGGGGACGATGCAGCGACGGTGGCGTATAGGCCCTCGGAAGGAAGGTTTGGTTTCGATCCCCTCGGCTCTGGCATTGATGAGCGGACGTTTGCCCATGGGTTCCTTGAACCAGAATGGCACCAAACCCCAGCGAAGCAGCGCCCATTCAGGGCGTCCCGTCTCCAGGTCGGTGCGAATGGCGAGGATCTCCTGGGACGGCGCGATGTTGTACCGCTCGAACGGGGGCGGTTCCGGCAACTGCAGGGACTCGTAGCCGAATTGCCCATTGGCGAAGAAGGCGAACCTGCCGCACATAGCTGTCTCGATTTTTAATGAGTTTGATGGGAGCAAAGCCTTGGGAGAGCGCCACCTTGATGGCTTTGAATAATTTCCCTCCCACCAAATAGATATTTTCTTTTTACTTCAATTTATTCACAAAAATTTTTTAATTTCAAAAATGATAGTTACGTAAAAAGCCCTTTTTAAGAAAACAGCACTCTGTAAATTCAATACGTTACGACAGGTAAAATAACAATTTTGGGACTTTTTACATGACCATCAAAAATAATGATCACAATAGTCAAATCACCACTCATAAACCCTTAATGAGATGGCGATGACCGCCAGCACCCAACGAGGCACGATGGATTGCCCTGCGCGCGACGCTGATTGTTATGCCTGTATTTGTGCTCGCCCTTACCGATCCGTCTTTTTACCTGGCCGCGATTATGAAGACCGTGACGCTGGGTCAACAGTCCGGCGAGAACGATACACGCACAGCAGGACGTGAACTCGTCGGATCGACCCTGAGCGGGGCTGCACTCAGCCTTTCCGTGTGGATTGGTTTATCGCTGTGGCCAAGCCTGAAGATTCTGGTACTTTGGCTGATGGCGGCCGCCCTGTGGGTCGGGTCCGCACTTTTCGGTGTCCGCCGGACCCAATTCCGACCATCGTTGCTGGAGCAATGTGCTGATTCCGGCTCTGATCCTACTCGGTCCGGCCATCGAGGACAGTGTCAGCGGCAGGAGCGTCCTGGCGGGCGCCGCCATACGAACCTGCCTCTTTGTAAGCATCGCTTTCTATGCCTGGGGCATGGTGGTTGCTCGAACGCTGGCAGGCCGCAAGGTTGAAGGCGCAATCCTTTCAATGTCAAACAGAGGAGAACGTCTCATGATCATTACTAACTTCCTCGTCGGCCTTCCGGTAATGCTGCTGTGTCTTGCCCTGCAGGCCTCCGTTACCTTCTGGTGCGTCCGCTACTACATTCGGCAGGCCAATCGAGTGCCATCAGATTACGGCATCCGCCCCTTGCTTGTCACCATGGTGGCGATGATGTTTGGCACTTTGCTCCAGGTTGTGGTTTGGGGCTGCCTTTTCCTCTGGCTGGACGAATTTACCGAATTGTACGAGGCTGTATATCACTCCACAGTCAATTTTGCCTCGCTCGGCTACGGCGACATCGTCATGAGCAAGCCGTGGAAAATGCTCGGCCCACTCGAGGCGATCAATGGGGTAATGATGCTCGGCATGAGCGCTGCTGCGTTGGTGACGATCCTGCAGCAGATGATCCGGTCACAACAGGATGACCTAGTACAGAAAAGGGGACATCAAAGTTAACCCACGTTTTTCACAAATGTTAGGCAAGGCCTCCGCCAAGGACTTTCAAATTCCCCCTCATGTCCTCCCCCCTGAAAAAAGGGATGAGACCGGAATTTCCGGTCGCATCCCTTAACCGCCTTAGGGGGACTCTCGCATGCAGTCCATCATCGCGTCGCTGGCCAGCCGGCACGGCCTGTCCCGGGCCGAGGTGCTGGCGGAGATCGAGTCCGCCTTTTCCGCCCTGCTCTCCCGCTGGTACCGGCGGGAGGTGCAGGTCCACTTCCGGCAGGACCTGGGCCTGGAGGCCGTGGCCTACGCTCGGGTGAACGGTATTGTCCACCAGCGGGTCATCGACCTGCCGGCGCTGTTCGGACGTTCCCGGCTCAGCGACTTTCTCGAACGTCGTCTGGAAACGGCTGGGGTCTGTGACCAGGTCCAACGCTACAAACCCTGTGAACACAACCTGCTCTGGGGCGAGATCGTCGGCAGCGACGCGGAGGGCAACCTGCGGGTTGCGACCGAGATCCTCCCCGGTGAGCCGGTCCTGGCCCTCTGCCCGCTGAACCGCATCGGCGTGCACGAACGGTGTACCGGCGGATTCCAGGTCGGCCAACGTCGCGCCTTCCACCTGCGCCGGGTGGAAGCCATGGAACGAAACGGCATTGCCCGGGTCCAGGTGGTGCTCGACCGGGTCGCCAAAACCCTGGTCGAAACCCTGCTGCGTGAGCAGTTGGGCACGCAGGCCGAGCGGATCAGGTGCCACTGCCTCAAGCGCTACGTCGGCCACCGCAGCCTGGTGGTCACCGACCAACGCCTGCCCAAGGCGGCCATCCTCAGCGTGGACCGCGAACTGCGCGAGCGGGTCGAGGTCCGCATTGTCCGGAAACCGTGAGTTCACGCAGTCACGACAACCGGCCCGAGCCCTGGACCCACATTGGCACAGGCGTCCATCTCGATCATCCCCAGGCGATCCTCGAACTGGGCTTTCCCGACAGCGCCCGCAAGGGCCACTGCTGGTGCTTCGGCACCACCCGGGTGGGCAAGACCCGGGTGATGGAGCACATCCTCGAGCAGGACATCCGCAAGGGCTACTCCGTGGTGGCCATCGATCCCAAGGGCGACATCGGTCTGTTCTCCAAGATCACCCAGCTGGCCGAGGAGACCGACCGGCTCGCCGACCTGATGCTCATCACCCCGATCTTCCCCCAGTACAGCGCCATCCTCGACCCGCTCTCCTCCTACTACATGCCCGAGGAACTGGTCGCCCACATCACCGCCGGGGTGGCCGTCGGCCGCGAGCCCTACTTCTTCGGCGTGGCCTACGAGGTCAGCCTGGTGGTGGTCCAGGCCCTCATCCTGCTGGCCGCACAGGCCGGGCAAACCCCCTCGTTCAACCTCAACGACATCAAGAATCACATCAGCCACCAGGAACTGGAGCGGCTGAAGGAAAAGATCGACTACATCAACACCGCGGAGGCCAAACAGCTCTCCCGGGACATGGAAAAGATCCTCTCCACCCCGGCGGACTACTACTCCAAGGTGGCCAGCTCGCTGCGGGTGGCGCTCACCGAACTGACCTCGGGCAATGTCGGCCGGATCATCGGCAAGGCCGACGAGAACCGCTTCATCCAGCGGCTCGAGCAGGGCCAGGGCATCATCCTGGTGGTGCAGCTCGGCTCGCTGTTGACCAAGCGGGCCGCCTACACCGCCGGCAAGGTGATCATCTCCATGATCCAGGCCTTTGTCGGCCGGGTCTACTCCAGCGGCCGCAACGTCGAGCCGCCCTTGGTGCTGCACATCGACGAGGCTCAGTCCGTGCTCTACCAGGGCATCGAGGACCTGTTCGCCAAGGCCGGCGGCGCCGGCGTGTTCATCCACGGCTACTGCCAGTCGATCAGCCAGCTGCACGCCGAGGTGGGCGAGGACCGGGCCAACACCATCCTCGACAACTGCAACACCAAGCTGTTCATGCGCGTGCCCGACGCCCACACCGCCAGCTACGTGTCCGAGCACCTGGGCGAGGAGCGGCGGTTCTCGCCGATCATCTCGGTGGGCGGCGGGCTCAGTATCCGCGAGACCGAGGAGGTGCGCGTCCGCCACACCGAGATCCTCAACCTGGCGCCGCGCGAGCTCTTCCTGGTGACCTACTCCGGCACCTACCGCGGCCGGACCGCCACGGTCGAGGACGCCACCCTGCGGGTGACCTTCCCGGACTTGGCCGGGGTGACGGTCAGCCGGGACAACAGGTGACGGCGTGATTGGGGCGCTCCGGGAGGTGTTCGGCTGGCCGGACCTGTTCCTCGGCCTGGCCGTGGTGCTCGCCGGCTTGGCCGGGGCAGTGCTGCTCCGTTCCAGGGAGAGCAGGCCGCCGGACACCCGGGAGATCGCCCTGGGCGAGTTGGCCGCGTGCTGGACCAAGTCCCCGGTGCACCGGACCGTGCACATTGCCGACCTGGTCCACCTGTGGCGGGACGAACGGCTGGCCCGTGTTGAGGAGGAAACCCTCGCCGTGGCCCATCCGCGGGCCGCTGGTTTTCTCCGCCAGCTCGACGACTGGCCCTTCTTCCGCTCCTGCCCCGAGCAGGGGGCGGTCTGCCGGCAGCTGGTGCAGCTGCTCGACCGAGAGGGCGAATGTCCCTCGGTGGTGGATGTGCGTGGTGATGTCGAGGCGGCCTGGGAGGCGAACACCTACCGGCTGCTGGCGCAGACCACCCTGCTCGACCATTCCCTGGACGTGGCTGACCAGGTGGTACGGTTGCTTGCCGACAACCAGGCCTGGCATGTGATCCCGGACACCCTGGTGGCTGCGCTCGCCCATGACCTGGGCAAGCTGCCGTCCGCACGTGGCACGCTCTACGCCCTGGGCGAGCATCCGCTCGCCGCCGGCACGGTGCTGGCCGGGGTTCCCGGCTTCAAGGAGCTGGGGCGCAAGGAGGAGATCCTCCGCGCCATCAAGCTGCACCACAAGGTGGCCGACGGGCTGCTCGGCAAGACGCTGAAACAGGCGGACCAGTTGGTCCGGCAGCAGGAACTGGAGGAGGCGATGGCGGCCGAAGGGCTGCAGGAGGCGGAAGGGAAGAAAGGGAGAACGGAACTGGAGGGTGGGTCGGCCCGGCAGGGCGTGAAGGAAATCTTTGCTGAAACCACCGGGCCGGAGGTGGCGCACGAGGAAAAACCCCGGCCGCTGGACATCTCCCGCTGGTTCGATGCCGCCGGGTTCCTGGCCCTGCTCAAGCCGGTCATCAACCGGCTCGATGGTCGACGTTTCCTCGCCTTCTCCATGGCCGACGGCCTGGTCTACTTCCAGGTCAAGGCGCTCGAGCAGGCGGCCCGCCAACAGGCGGAACGGGCCGGCTGCATGGAGATCGCCACCATGGCCGCGGACGACCCGACCATGCGCAGGGTGCTGTTCGCCGTGGTCCAGCGGCTGCGCCAGGAACCGGACCTGATCGCCCGCCACCTCATCCGTGACAACTATTTCGGCGGCTATTTCCTGCTCACCCGCAGGTTCGGCAAGGAACTGCGGGGCTACTACACCCCGTTCCACGCCGAGCCCTTCGGCTCCATCGCCGAGATGGAACGGGCCAAGCCGGACCTGCTGCGCGACATCGTCAAGGTCACGCCCTGGGCCGGTGAGGAGCGCCGCGACTGATGGCCAGGGAACGCGAGGCGCGGGGCGCGAACGACACCAACGCCCCGATCATCACCACGGACGCAGGCCGGATTGAAAAGCCGCGCAACCTGCTCAGCGCCATCTCCGAGATCCAGCAGTTCTACGTGATCGAGAGCAAGGGCCAGAACATCCCGGCCGAGTTCCTCACCCTGGAGCGGACCATCGATTTCTTCAAGATCGGCGTGAAGAGTGGCTTCCACGAGGGGTTGGCCCTGGTGCTGCTGTTCCCGGTGTTCCACCTCTATCTGCTGCCGTTCGTGTTCGAGCACCTCGACTGGTCCGGCCAGCTGTTCTTCGGCGCCATCCCCTACCTGCCGCTCATCATCAACACCGCCATGTGCAGCTACCTGAGCCGCTACTTCGTGGGCAACATCACCCGCAAGGGGGTCAACAGCCTGCTCACCGGCCGGGCCCTGTCGCTGTTGCTCAAGGCCTTTCTCGTCTACGTGCTCTACCTGCTGGCGGATCGGCTGGCCACGCCGGAGAACGTCTGGCGGGTGGCCAGCCGGTGGGTGTCCCATGCCCGGGAAATATATGAGGGGATGATGACGATCAGGCCGCACCTGTTGCCACTGGCCACCAGGAGCACCCTGCTCATGGTGCTGGCCGCGGTCTTTCCCTACGGCTCGGTGTACCTGCTCGATTGCTGGCAGCGGTACCGGGTCCGGCGCAACGCCCGGCGGATCACCGCCTAACCAACCAGGGAGTCCATCATGGCGGAAGAAAAGCAGCGGCTCTCGCCGCAGGAAATCCAGGAACGCAAGATCAGCCTGGTCAAGGAACGGGGCTCGCGGGTGCTGCTCATCAACTCGCCCCTGGGCGCGACCCTGTGCACCATCCTGCGCCAGTTCGACCTGGCCTATGCCAACTTCAAGGG
>JAGODN010000146.1 GCA_017998195.1 Desulfobulbus sp.
CTTCTGCCTGCCCGGACGGGTCGCGGCCGGGGCGCCGGCCGAGGTGCTCATCCCCATCCACGTCAGCGCCGGCACCAACCTCATCCACCTCGCCCGCGACTACTGCCGCGACCGCAATGACTGGCGCCGGATCGCCGCCCTCAACAAGCTCACCGAACCCTACCTGATCATCCGCGACACCACCCTGCAGGTGCCGCTGTCACTGCTCGTGGCCGAACCGCTCACCGCCCGGGTGGCCGCGGTCAACGGGCCGGTGTCGCTGCACACCGCCGACGGCCGCACCTCCCCGCTGCGTCAGGACGACACCGTGGCCGCCGGCCAGACCGTGGTCACCGGGCCGGACGGCTACACCCACCTGATCCTGCCGGACAACACCTACACCCGGGTGGAGCCGGAGGCCCGCTTCACCATTGCCTACCTGTTCCGCCTCGCCGACGGGACCATCAAGGCCGATTTCACCCTGGACCGGGGCGGCCTGGTCCACTGGGTGCGGCAGAAGCTGCGCGCCAACGACACCTTTCAGACCCGCACGCCGATCGCGGTCACCGGCATCCGCGGTACCGAATACCGCCTCAAGAGCGAGGGGAGCGAGGCCAACACGGTGGAGACCCTGCGCGGCCGGGTCGAGGTGGCGGCCGGGGGCAGGAACGTCGGTCTCGCCGCCGGCCAGGGCACGCGGGTGCGCGCCGGCGGTACGCCGGAACGGCCCAGGGCCCTGCCCGCCGCGCCAGCCGTGGAGACCATCGAGCCGCTCTACCGCACCCTGCCGATGCAGATCCACACGCCCGCCCACGCCACGGCCAAGCGGTTCAGGCTGCGGCTGACCAGCGACGACCAGGGCCAGGCCACCGCGGCCGACCAGGTCGTGGCGGCCGGCAGCGCCTTCACCATCGGCACCCTGGCCGACGGCCGGTATTTCGCCTTCCTGAGCGCCCTCGATGCCGAGGGCTTTGAAAGCGCCCCTGCCGGCCCGCGCCCCCTGACCCTGCGCACCGTGCCGCCCGCGCCGCTGATCACCGCGCCGCAGAACAACGGCAGCCTGTGGGGCACCACCGGCCGGATCGAATGGCTGGCCTCGGACCAGGCCGATCACTACCAGGTGGAACTGGCCGCGGACGCCGGCTTCTCCCGCCTGCTCGACCGGCGCGAGGTGCGCGAACCGCGCTACACCAGCCCGCAGCTCGCCCCGGGCGAGTACCATGTGCGGGTGCGGACCGTGGCCGCGGACGGGTTCGAGACCCTGTTCTCCCTGCCGGTGGCCTGGAAACTGGCGCCGGTGCCGGACATGGGCACCATGGAGGCCACCGCCAACACCAGGCCGGTACTGCAATGGCCGGCCATGGCCGAGGGCTGGCAGTACGACCTGCAGGTGGCCAGCGACGAGGCCTTCACCACCCTGGTCTTCGCCCGAGAAGGCCTGACCGCCACCTCCTGCACCCTGGAGGAACGGCTCAACCCCGGCACCTACCACGTGCGCCTGCGCGGCACGGTCAACGGCCAGCCGCAGACCCCGTGGACGCCGCCCCAGCAACTCACCGTCAAACCCAAGCCGCTGGGCTGGGAGGAACTGCTCATGGGCGTGGTCGCCCTGGGCATCATCCTCCTCTAAGGCCCGGGAGCCGACGCGGTGCCCCAGCGGCTGCTCGCCCCGGGCCTCGGCCTGCTGCTGCTTGTCCTGCTCGAATCAAGCGGCTTGGGCACCGTCCTCGCCAACCACGGCCTGGACCTGCTGTTCCGGCTGCGCGGCCCCCGCCAGCCGGACCAACGGATCGTCCTCATCGGCATCGACGAGCCGAGCCTGCAGCGCCACGGCGCCTGGCCCTTTGCCCGCGAACTGCACGCCCGCCTGCTCGACCGGTTGCACCAGGCCCGGGCGGTGGGCTTCGACTTCCTCTTCCCCGAACCCACGACCGGTGACGACCGGCTCAGCCGGGCCATGGCCGCCGGACCGCCGGTGGTGCTCACCCTGGCCCGCGCCTACGACGGTCGGCTGCTGGCGCCCGCCACCACCCTCGCCGGCCAGGCCGGGGTCGGTCACGTGGAAACCATGCTCTCCGGGGACGGCATTGTCCGCCGCTTCCACCCGGAGGCGCTGACCGGGGTTCCAACCTTTGCCCGCGCCCTGCTCGAGGCCGCCGGCCTGGCGGCGCAGGCGCCCGCAGGCGGACCGCTGATCATCAACTTCTACGGTCCCGAGGCGACCTTTCTCTTTCTCTCCTACGCCGATGTGCTCGCCGGCCGCCACCCGCCGGACTTCTTCCGCGACCGTCTGGTGCTGGTCGGCGCCCGCGCGGTCGGCCTCGGCGACACCCACGTCACCTCGTTCACCAGGCAACACCCCACCCCGGGGGTGGAGATCCAGGCGACCATCGTCGCCAACGCGCTCGAGCGCTCGTACATCCGCCCGCTGCCGCTGGCGCCGGCCCTGTGCATCGGCGCGGTGTGCGTCCTCGCCCTCTTTGTCTGGCCGGTGACCGGTGAACGCCTCAACCTCGCCCTCAACCTCGGCCTGGTCGTGGCCCTGGTCGCGGCCGCGCTGGTGCTGTTTACCTCGCACCGCTTCCTCGATTTCCTGCCGGTGCTGACGGTCCTGTTCTTCACCTACCTGGCGCACCTGTTCCGCCAGCTCCTCTGGGCCGCGGGCCGCATCCTCGGCGAGGTGCGGCGGCTCGCCCGCGAACTGGACGCCGGCCTGCAGCAGGTGTGCACCAACATCCCGGCCCGGTTCATCCGCGCTCCCGGCCGCGACCGGGCCCTGACCGTGGCCTCCATCCAGCGCCACCTCGACCGGTTGCAGGCGGCCATCATCGCCCTCAGCCTGCAGCACCATTTTCTCGACGACCTGCTCAAAAAAGAGCTGCCGCCGCTCATCCTCTGGGAGCGGACCAGCGGCCGGCCGATCTTCGCCAACACCGCCTTTGTCGAATTCTGGCGCCGGTTCACCGGCGAAGCCTCCCCACCCCTGCCCGCCAGCGCCACCTTCCGCGCCGCGATCGGCAACGACCCGGCAGAGGCCGACCCGGACGCTGCGCCCGCCGGCGCGGACCCGGCCGCACCCTGCGTGGACGTGGAGGTGCGCGACGACAGCGGCCTCAGGCGCCACCTGCAGGTGCGCCGCCACCGGCTGCAGGCAACGGACGTGCCCTTCAGCGGCACCCTGGCCGTGTTCCAGGACGTCACCGAACTGAAGGAACTGGAACGGGTCAAGGACGAGGTGGTGTCCATCGTCTCCCACGAACTGAAGCTGCCGCTGACCACCATCCTCGGGTACGGGGAGATGCTCGCCATGACCCTGGACGGCGCCCCGCGCCAGTATGCCGGCGAGATCTGCTCGCAGACCAGGCGGCTGAACCGGATGATCGAGGACTTCCTCGACATCGCCCGGCTGGAGAGCGGCCGCCAGCGGGTGCGCCGCTACCCCTTCCCGCCGAGGCGGATGCTCGAGGACGCCATCGCCGGGGTGGCGCCGCGCAGCGGGGCCAAGGACATCGACATCGTCCTCGAACGGCCGGAGCGGACCTCGCCCCTGGTTGGCGACGAGTCGCTGCTCCTGCAGGCGGTGCTCAACCTGCTCGACAACGGGGTCAAGTTCAGCCCGGCGCACACCACCATGACCCTCTCCCTGGTCGAGGAGCCGGAGCAGTTCGTGATCACGGTGGCCGACCAGGGCCCGGGCATCCCGGCGGCGGAGCGGCAGGCCGTGTTCGACAAGTTCCAGCGGGGCACGCAGACCGGCGGGGCCGAGGGCTTCGGACTCGGCCTGCACCTGGTGCGGCAGATCATCGATCTGCACGGCGGCGAGATCGAGGCGGTGGAGGCGGAGGTGGGCGCCTGTTTCCGTATCACCCTGCCGAAGCGCAGCGACAGCGAGGTGGAAGACGTTCAGTGCAAGGGGGGAGAGACAGGGGACGCGGACGACGGCGGCGGGTGATCCGCCGGCCGGTCACATGCGGCCGTGGCGGATGATGGACAAGAGCAGCCAGAAACCCATGATCCCGGCCACGAGGAAACCGAGCAGGCCGATCACCGGGATGTCGTGCCAGTGGGGCGGGATGTCGGAGAGCACGATCAGCGAGCTGCCGACGATGAGCGCGGCCAGCACGATGGCAAAGGCGATGCGGTTGGAGACCCGGTCGAGCGCCGCGCCCAGGGCCTGCAGACCGTGGTGCTCGAACTCGATGCGCATGCGGCCGCCGCGCAACTGGCGGAGGATGGCGCGCAGCTCCTCGGGCAGTTCGCGCAGGAGCTGCAGGTAGCCCGAGCCGGTGCGCGCGATCTCCTCGGCGAGCCGCGCCGGCCGCATCCGCTCCAGCCGGATGCGGCGCATGAACGGGCGGGCCAGGCGGATCAGCTCGAGCTTGGGGTCGAGCATCAGCCCGACCCCCTCCACCGTGCTCAGGGCCTTCATCATCTGGTAGAAGGCGGGCTTGAAGGTGAGCTTGTGCCGGGTGACCAGGTCGAGCAGATCCTGAAGGATGCGGCCCGCCTCCAGTTCGTCCAGCGGCCGGTAGAGGTACAGGTCCATCAGGCTGCCGAGGTCGCGGCCAAGCGCTTCCCGGTCGACCTCGCCGAGCTGCACCGTCACCTGGAGCACCCCGTCGACAATGGTCCGCTCGTCGCCGGCCACCAGGTCGAGCACGAGATCGGTGAAGTCCTCCCGGTCCTTGCGCGACAACCGCCCCATCTGGCCGAAATCGATGAAGCAGACGACGTTGTCCGGCAGGATGAAGACGTTGCCCGGGTGCGGGTCGGCGTGGAAGAAGCCGTGCACGAAGATCTGCTCCATCACCAGGGTGGCGCCGCGCTCGGCGATGAGCGGCAGGTCGTAGCCCTGCTCGCGCAGCTGGGTGGTCATGGAGGCCTTGATGCCGAGCACGTACTCCATCACCAATACCCGCTGGGTGCTCAACTCCGGGTAGACGAGCGGCACGTGGATGGCCGGGTTGCGCTCGAACTGGCGGGCAAAGCGCTGGATGTTGGCCAGTTCGACGGCAAAGTCGATCTCCCGGCTGAGGCTGCGGGCGAACTCCTGGACGATGGCCGTGGGCCGGTGGCCCTGCACCTCCTCCAGGTACTGCTCCATCAGGCCGGCGATGTGGGCGAGGATCTCCAGGTCAACGGCGATGACGGTGTCGATGTCCGGCCGCTGCACCTTGACCACCACCTCGGCGCCGCTGTCCAGGCGGGCCCGGTGCACCTGGCCGATGGAGGCCGCGGCGAGCGGTTCGGCATCGAAGTAGTGGAACACCTCGTCCGGCGAGCGGCCCAGTTCCTCGCGGAAGATGGCGTGCACCTCGGCCAGGCTGAAGGCCGGCACCTCGTCCTGCAGGCGGGCCAGTTCGTCGAGGTAATCGGCCGGGATCAGGTCGGGCCGGGTGGACAGCAGCTGGCCGAGCTTGATGAAGGTCGGCCCCAGTTCCTCGAACACCAGCCGCAGCCGCTCCGGCCGGCTCAGCCGGGCGATCTGCTCGCGCGGCTTGCGGTTGATCATCTGCAGGCCCGACTCCAGATACTGGTCGATGTGCAGCCGGTCGACCAAATCGTTGAAGCCGTACTTGAACAGGACCCGCAGGATGCGGTGATACCGGTTGAGGTGGCGGTAGGTCCGGCCGATCGCCCCCAGCTTGCGGATGCTGAACATGTGGCGGCTCGGGCCGGTCTACTCGCGGCTTTCCCGGTTGAGCGCCACCTGCAGTTCCTCGACCTTGCGCCGCAGGTCGGCCAGTTCGTCCCGGGTGGCCAGGTCGAACTGGGCGATGCGCTCCTCCACCCGCTTGTTGATCCACAGGTCGAGCTGGACTCTCGCCTTCTCGGAGCGGCGCAGCAGGTCGTCGACGAACTGCCGCCCCTCCTCCTGGCTCATCTTGCCCTTCTCGATCAGCTCCGCCTTCAGCTCCTCGACCTTTTCCTTGGTGAGAAAGGCGATGCCGATACCGGTGTAGAGGATGTTCTTCAGCGTCTCTTTCATGGTGTCCTCCATGGGCTTTTCCGGCGGCGCCTATGTGCCCGCGGGTGCGGGTGGGCAGCCGCCCTATTCCTTGTCGATGTCGCGGTGGCGCCGCTGGACCACGTGCCCCTGGCGGTGCAGCACCCCGCCCAGGTGTTCGACCAGGGCCACCGACCGGTGCCGGCCGCCGGTGCAGCCGATGGCCAAGGTCATCGCCTCGCGGCCGGTCGCGGCGAACTGGTCGATGAGGAAGGCGAGCAGCGGTTCGAGCAGTTCGAGCAGACGAACACCGGCCGGGCTTTCGAGCACATAGTCGGCCACCTGCCGCTCCCGGCCGGTGTACGGCCGCAGATCCGCCACCCAGTAGGGGTTGGCCAGGAAGCGCACGTCAAAGACATACTCCGCCGGCTCGGGACCGTGCTTGAAGCCGAAGGAAACGAGGGTGACGTGCACAAAGACCTCCCGGCCGGGGAACAGCGAACGGCACGCCCTTCGTGCCTGCATGAACTCGTGCCTGCATGAACTATAACCACGGGCCCTGATTGGGCAACCGCGGGCCGCCGCTCAACCGGCCGAGCAGATCATGCG
>JAGODN010000147.1 GCA_017998195.1 Desulfobulbus sp.
GGGTAAGAAGGATGACCACCGCAACGGCAAGGACCACCGCGGAAACCACGAACGGAACGAAGAACGAGCCGGTCATGGCCTGCAGCTTGCCGCCAACCCAGGGACCGCAGAAACCGGCGACACCCCAGGCGGTGAACAGCAGACCGTAGTTGGAGCCCTGCGCGGTCGGCCCGAAGTACTGCAGGGTCGTGGCCGGGAACAGGGTGAACATGGCGCCGTAGTTCCAGCCGATCAGACCGGCGACGGCGGCCAGCATGGCAGCGGTCTTGCCTGCCGGGAAGAGCAGCAGCATGGCGACGACCTGGAGGGAGAAGAGTACCACGAAGATCTGCTTGCTGCCGATCTTGTCGATCAACGGACCGACCATGATGCGCACCGCGGCGTTGAAAATGGCCAGGGTGCTCGGTGCCATGGCCGCGGCCATGGCGATCGCCTTGGCGTCTGCCGGCGGGATGTCCTTGATGGTGGCCAGTCCCTTGTCGGCGATGTACTTCAGACTCATGGCGTCGATACCGTGCTTGGCGATCAGGCCAATGCACATCAGACCGGCGAAGGAACCGCAGAAGTAGGCGACCCACAGCAGCCAGAACTGGGGCGTGGCCTTGGACTCCTCGTAGGTGAAGTCACGGGTGGCCTTGGCGGTGGCGCCACCGGCCGGTGCCGGCGGATTCCAGCCTGCCGGCTTGTAGCCTGCCGGCGGCACCTTGAGACAGAGGGCGGCGATGACGACGATGATCAGCATGGCGATACCCACGATCCTGAACACCGGCAGGGCGCTGCCGTAGTGGTTGATCAGGCCGGTGGCCATCGGCGCCATGATGAAGGAGCCGAGACCCAGGCCGACGACGGTGAAGCCGGTGGCCAGGGCGCGCCGGTCAGGCCACCATTTGGGGGCGGTGGCGATGGGCGGCAGGTAAACGCAGCCGCCGCCGAAACCGGCGATGACGCCGTAATAGAGGTAGAGCAGCCAGAGCTGGCTGCGGCCGGCCGCCTTGGCGGCCTCACCGCCGGCGGCGATGACCGCGGGGTCCGGCGGCTTGATGGTGGACACCATGTAGAAGCCGAAGGCCATGATGATGCCGCCGATGAGGACGACGTTGCGCGGGCCGTACTTGTCGCTCAAGCGGCCGGCGGGGAAGGTCATGAGACCGAAGACCAGGCAGATGATCGAGTAGGCCATGGCGACCTGGGGAACGGTCCAACCGAACTGGGCCATGAGGGGTCTGATGAACACACTAAACGCATACAACAATAAACCGCAGGCCGTACTGCCTAAAAGACCTCCAAGCAATGGAATCCAGCGTGGAAACGTAGTTTGTGTTTGAGACATGTAGGCACTCCCCCTTTTTTGAAGTTTCGTTGAACTGCGTTAGGCATTCAAGACTTCCAGGCTCCCGTTCGTTTCACCTCCTTCGTTTTCATTTTGATATCATTGTATTAGCCACTGATACAGCGACTCGACTCCGGTGTAAGCTACGGGCGGACTATAAAGGAGTAAAAAAAGGCTGTCAATGGCCAAAAACAGGGCCTTGGTGGCCTTTTTCGCATGAATTCATTCCATTTTTTCATTAGGGCGACCGAACAATGAAGGACCATTCAGTCTTAACCGTCCGCTCTACCTTGCCTTATCGATGGCAGCGCGCGTGCCCGTGGCCGTTCTCCGGTTCCCTCCGGACGGGGAAAAAATAAACGGGCCTTCCGAAAAAACAGGCCCCCGCTCAGGGGGTGGCGGCCCTCGGGGCCTGTGCGGCAATGAGCCGCTGCAGGGCCAGTTCCTTGGCCTTGGCCTCCACCTCCACGGTCAGCTGGCGGCCCACCCAGCAGGCGGGCAGGTCGCCCGGGTCGATGTAGTCGTGGTGCGGCCTGGGATTGGCCCCCTGCCAGCCGTCCCGGGGACTGGACAGGTGGAAGAGCGGCTCCCGCAGCCAGGTGGCCAGCGCCTGTTCGGTGACCGCCTCGATGCTCTGTCCGTCCGGGTGGCAGCGGTGGTGATGGACATCGTAGACAAAGGGCAGGCCGGTGCGGGCGCAGAGCGGCAGCAGGTCCGCCGGGGTGTAGATGCGGTCGTCGTTCTCCAGCACCAGCCTGCTGCGCACCGTCTCCGGCAGCCGTTCCAGGTTCGCCTCCAGCCGCGCCAGGGCCGCCCGCCGGTCGCCGTAGGCGCCACCGCCGTGCAGGGTGATCGCGTCCGCGCCGATCCGCTCCGCCACCCCGGCCTGGTAGACCAGCTCCGCGACCGACCGGGCCGTCACCCCCTCGTCCGGCGAACTGAGCAGGGTGAACTGGTCCGGGTGCAGGCTCAGGCGGATATCCAGACGGGCCGCGGTCTCCCCGGCCAGGCGGTAGACCGCCTCGATCTCCGCGTGCCCGGGCAGGTCCACGAGCCGGTAGCCGACCTCCGGGTGGGTCTTGAGCGGAAAGATGCGGCTGTTCACCCGGAAGGCGCCGATGCCGGCGGTGTGGCAGAACTCGATCGCCTGCACCAGGGCGCGGCCGTTGGCGAGTACGCTCTCGGCGAGCAGCGCCAGCTGGCGCGCGCGGTCGAACTTTTTCAGGTGCGCCGCCGTGCGCACGCCGAAACGGATCGGCTCGTTGACGAACAGGCAGCACAGTCCCCACCTGATGCCCTTGCCCCGCCCTGCGCCCCCGGCCGGTCGGCCGCTGGTGTTTTCCTTTGCCATTCCGGCATCCTCCTGCGCGCGCCGGCGGACGACCGCGGCCGGCCTGCGTGCTTGCGTTGTTGGTTGTGCTCCGCTATCCTGCCGCAAAGAAATCCTGTGCCCTGCCCGCCACCCGGAGACGCCCATGGCCGACAGCCTCTACATCGCCAACCTGGAAAAAGACAGCGGCAAGCTGCTCGTCAGCCTCGGCCTCCTGGAACTGCTCAGCCGACGGATCGGCCGGGTGGGCTTCTTCCGGCCGATCACCCCCGGCGACGAGCGGGACGACGATCTCAAGCTGATCCGCTCCCGCTACGCCATCCCCCTTGCCGACGAGGAGATGACCGGGGTGAGCCACGACCAGGCCCGGGCGCTCATCGCCGCCGGCGAGGAGCTGCGCCTGTTCCGCGAGATCGTCCGCAAGTACAACGAGGTGCGGCGCAAATGCGATTTTCTCCTGTGCGAGGGACCGACCATCTTCAACCTTTCCGAGGCCTTTGACACGGACATCAGCATCCGCATCGCCCGCGAGCTGGGCACGCCCACCCTGCACGTGGCCAACGCCCGCGGCCTGTCGGTGGATGCGCTGCGCAAGAACATTGCCGTGGCTGAACGGCTCTACGCCCAGCACCAGTGTCCGCTCCTGGCCATGCTGGTCAACCGCGTCGACCCGGCCCTGCTCGCCGAGGCCGAGGCGGCCCTGCGCGCCGCCCGACCGGAGCCGCCCTACCTGCTCGACCTGCTCCCCGAGGAGCCGGGTCTGGGCATGCCGACCATGGAAGAGATCGTCGCCGGGCTCGACGCCCGCCACCTCAGCGGGCCGACCTCGGGCCTGCAGCGGGACGTCAACGCCATCAGGGTGGCGGCCATGAGCGCGGCCAACTACATCGATTTCCTCGAGGAGGACGACCTGGTGATCACCCCGGGCGACCGGCCGGACATCATCTTCGCCACCGTGGCGGCGATCGCCTCCCGCCACTTCCCCTCGCCGGTGGGCATGGTCCTGGCCGGCGGCATGGCCCCGGGTCCGTCGCTCGTCCACCTGCTCGCGGGCATCGACAACCTCGCCCTGCCCGTCTACCTGGTGCCCGGCGACACCTTCACCACCACCATGCGCGCCAGCACCATCAAGGGCGTACTGCGGCCGCAGAACGCCCGGAAGGTCGCCCGGGCGCTCGGCCATTTCGAGAGCCACGTGGATATCGACGCCCTGGAGGAGCGGCTCGTCGAGACCCGGACCACCACCCTGTCGCCGCTCATGTTCGAATATTCGCTCTTCCAGCGGGCCCGGGCCGAGCGCAAACACATCGTCCTGCCCGAGGGCGACGAGGAGCGCATCCTGCGGGCCGCCGAGATCCTCCGCGCCCGCGAGGTGGCCGACCTGACCCTGCTCGGCGACGAGCAGACCATCCGCAACCACGCCGCGGCGCTCGGCCTCAAACTGGCGGACGTGGCCGTGATCGACCCGCGCACCTCGCCGCTGCGCGAGGAGTTCATCGACACCCTGTTCCAGCTGCGCCGCAACAAGGGCATCACCCGCGACTGGGCCAGCGACGCCATCAACGATGTCAGCTACTTCGGCACCATGATGGTGCACACCGACCGAGCCCACGGCATGGTCTCGGGTGCGGTGCACACCACCCAGCACACCATCCGCCCGGCCTTCCAGATCATCCGCACCCGGCCCGGGGTGGAGGTGGTGTCGAGCGTGTTCTTCATGTGCCTGGAGACGCGGGTGCTGGTCTACGGCGACTGCGCCGTCAACCCCAACCCGACCAGCGCCGAACTGGCCGAGATCGCCATCAGCTCGGCCGGGACCGCAGCCATGTTCGGCATCGACCCGGTGGTGGCCATGCTCTCCTATTCGAGCGGCGCCTCGGGTTCGGGTGAGGACGTGGACCGGGTGCGCGCGGCCGTGCGGCTCGCCCGGGAGCGGCGGCCGGAGTTGACCATCGACGGCCCGCTCCAGTACGACGCCGCCATCGACGCCGCGGTCGGCCGGCAGAAGATGCCCGGCAGCGCGGTGGCGGGCCGGGCCACGGTGTTCATCTTCCCGGACCTGAACACCGGCAACAACACCTACAAGGCGGTGCAGCGCTCCAGCGGCGCAGTGGCCATCGGCCCGGTGCTGCAGGGGCTGAACAAGCCGGTGAACGACCTCAGCCGGGGCTGCACGTTGGCGGACATCGTCAACACCGTGGCCATCACCGCCATCCAGGCCCAGGCCGGGCCACCCCCATCCGCCTGACCCATACCGGGCGCACCGCGGCCGCCGCAGCGGCGGCCGCTTCATCAATCGCAGGGAGAACACCATGTCGGAAGCAGACAGGGAAATGGAGGAAATCTTCGCCCAGATCGAGGCGGTGCTTGACGCGGCCGAGGCGGACGACCTGGACACGGTCTACGACCACCGCGCCGCCATCGTCAGCATGTACGCCCAGGCCATGGTGGAGTTCCACTTCGAGGAGCGCCACCTGGACTGGCTCAACGAACTCATCGCCGCGGTGGAGGACGACGACATCGCCGCCTGCCGGCGGGTGCTGAACAGCGAGACCGACACCGACCTGGTCTTCCTCGCCAGCCAGTTCGCCGCGGTCATGGCCGGCTTCTTCCACCACGACGAGTGCCTGACCGTGGTCCAGGCCATCGGCCTGCAGGCCCTGCTGCGCGGCCTGGGCACGGCCCGCGGCCAGTAGCGGCCCGGGTCAGCGCACCTCGCGGCCGCGGCCGGAATCGTGCAGGCCGGCCAGGGCGCGCGGGTACGGCCGGAGGAACACCTGGCCCTGCAGGTAGGTCTGGCCGAAGCGGATGGCGTGCGCCTCGAGCAGCCGGGTGACCGCCTGCAGCGGCAGCCGTTCGTCCCGGTACTCCTCGATGGTGTCGAGCAGGTAGCGCTTTTCCTCCGGGCCGAGGTGCTCGGAAATCCACCCGAAGGCGTGGTGCAGGGTGTTGATCACCGCCGGGATGCGCAGCGGCGCCTGCAGGATGCGGCCCAGCTCCTCGCCGTAGCGCGCGAACACCTCGGCCGCCGGCAGCCGTTCGTGGTTGGCCGCGATCCGCCCGGCCAGGCGGAAGCGGCTCTGGTTGTAGGCGAGCAGAAGCAGCTTGTGGCCGGCGTGGAAGGCGACCAGCCGGCCCATCTCCGGCTGTTTGGCGATCGCCCGGAAACGGGCCAGGGTGAACAGCTTGACCAGGAAATGCTCGCGCAGGCACAGGTTGGTCAGCCGCATCTCGTCCTCCACCGCCCGGTCGGGGTGTGCCTCCAGTACCGCCTGGCCGAACAGGCCGGACCCCTTGCGCAGGAACATCGGGTTGTCGACGCCCCGGTAGACCTTGGTGTCAGACAGGCCGCAGCTCGGCGACTTGGACTTGAGGATGGCGCCGTCGATCACCGGGTGGGCGGCGAGGATCGAGCTGATGGTCGCCTGCAGCTGGGCGGTGACATCGCGACCGGTGGCCGGCTGGTGGACCACGAGACCGCCATCGGACTCGCACAGGCGGATCGGCGCCCGCGGGATGCCCAGGCCGCAGTCGGCCTCCGGGCAGACCGGCACCATCTCGACAAAGGGCTGCAGTTGCTCGACCAACGCGTTTTTGAGGATCTGCCCGTCGTAGCGGCAGGCGGCAAAGCCGAGGCAGCGGCTGACCAGCAGCCGTGGCGCGGGAAAGGGGTCGTGCATGGGTCTCCTCCAGGGAAATCGGGACGGGGTCAGCAGCAGCGGGTGGGCGCCTTCCGGCCAAGCAACCGGCGCACCCAGCCGGCGAGGATGGCCGCGGCGCAGCCCACCCCGGGGGTGACGGTGATCGCGCCGGAGGGGCAGTTGCGGGCGCAGGCGCCGCATT
>JAGODN010000148.1 GCA_017998195.1 Desulfobulbus sp.
CCCCCCCCTTCCACGGCGTCGGCCGGGCGGCACCACCCACCGCCATCGACTGGATCCTGGTCTGACCCCATTTCCGCGTACAGGACGCCTGGATCGACCGGGCCCGCCAGGGCGAACTCTACCCCTCGGACCACTACCCGCTGGTGGCGGTGCTGGACTGGCAGGGTTGAATGAGCAACGGCCGGCTGCAGACACCACCGCAGAAACACCTCGAATCCGTTCCCGCTTTCGCTGGGCCAGCCCATGCCGCTTGAGTACACCTCGCTCGACCTGCTCCGCCGCAACCACCCGGCCTGGCGGCTCTTGTGCGCCCAGCACGCACCGCTGGTGGCCGCCTTTCTCCACCGGGTGTTCATCGCCCCCAACGTGCGCAACCTGCCCCAGGCCGACCTGGTCGAGGCGCTCGAGGACGAGCTGTTCGGCCTGCGCGAACAGCTGGGGGCCGAGGCATTCCCCGGAACCGCCAGGGGCTATCTCGATGACTGGGCCGAAAACGACAAGGGCTGGCTGCGAAAATACTACCCGCAAGGGACCGACGAGCCCCACTTCGACCTGACGCCGGCCGCGGAAAAGGGGTTGGCCTGGCTGGAGAGCCTGACCGAACGGGCCTTTGTGGGGACGGAATCGCGGCTGCTCACCCTGTTCGACCTGCTGCGGCAGATGAGCGAGGGCAGCCAGACCGATCCCCGGGTGCGCATCGCCGAACTCGAGAAACGCCGGTCCCACATCGACGCGGAAATCGCCCGCATCAAGGCAGGAGAGATGCCGCTGTTGGACGACACCGCGCTCAAGGACCGTTTCCAGCAGTTCCTACAGCTGGCGCGGGAGCTGCTCGCCGATTTTCGCGAGGTGGAGCACAATTTCCGCACCCTCGACCGGCGGGTGCGCGAACGCATCGCCCTGTGGGAGGGCGCCAAGGGACCGCTCCTGGAACAGATCATGGGCGAGCGGGACGCCATCGCCGATTCGGACCAGGGCAGGAGTTTCCGCGCCTTCTGGGATTTTCTCATGTCGCCGTCCCGCCAGGAGGAGTTGAGCCGGCTACTGGCGGAGGTGCTGTCCCTGCCGCCGATAGAGGCCATGCAGCCCGAACCGCGCCTGCGGCGGGTGCATTACGACTGGCTCGAGGCCGGTGAACACACCCAGCGCACCGTGGCCAGGCTCTCCGAGCAGCTGCGCCGGTTTCTCGACGACCAGGCCTGGCTGGAGAACCGGCGCATCATGGACATCCTGCGCAGCATCGAAACCCACGCCCTGGCGATGCGGGAGGCGCCGCCGACCAGCGATTTCATGGCCATGGCCGGGACCGCCGCCGCTGTCGAGCTGCCCTTCGAGCGTCCGCTGTTCCGGCCGCCGTTCAAACCACTCCTTGCCGGGGTGGTGCCGGATGCAGGCGATGCGGAGGTGGACACGGCGCCCCTGTACGGGCAGGTCGTGGTGGACCGGGCGATCCTTGCCGCAAAGGTCCGCCGGGAACTCCAGGGGTGCAGCCAGGTCACCCTGGCCGAGGTGGTTTCCCGCCACCCGCTGCGCCACGGGCTCGCCGAACTGGTAGCCTATCTGCAGCTGGCCGTTGAGCGGCCCGGCACCGTGGTGGACGAAAGCGTGCAGGACCAGGTGAGCTGGCGCTCCGCGGCCGGCGCCCAGCGCCGGGCCACCCTGCCGCGGATCATTTTCCTCGAGGACCGATGATGAACGATACCGCTACCGGCCCTTTGCCGGGTCCGACCACCGATCTCCCGTCGGTGGTGGTGCCGCTGCTCAAGGGCGTTGTCTACCGGGAGGAGAACCCGGGACTGTGGGCCACCCTGCTGCGCCTGCAGGCGAGCGTCCAGGATTACGTGGTCGTGCTCGGCCTGGAGCTGCTGCTCGACGAGGCGGAAGGGTTTGCCTTCCTGCGTTCCCGAAAGGAGGTCGAGGAGGAGGAAGAGGCCGCGTCCATCCCGCGCCTGGTCGCCCGGCGGCAGCTCTCCTACCCGGTCAGCCTGCTGCTCGCGCTCTTGCGCAAAAAACTGACCGAGTTCGACGCCGCTGGTGGCGACACCCGCCTGATCCTTTCCCGAGATGAGGTGGTGGAGCTGATCCGGATCTTCCTTCCGGCCGGCAGCAACGAGGCCAGGCTCATCGACCAGATCGACACCATCGTGAACAAGATCGCCGACCTGGGTTTTGTCCGCCGCCTGCGCGGGCAGGACAGGATGTACGAGGTCCGCCGCATCATCAAGGCCTTTGTGGACGCGCAGTGGCTGAAGGATTTTGACGAACGGCTGGCTGAATACCGGCGCCACCTTGCCGGGGCGGAGGCTGAAGACGACAATGGCTGAACAGCTGGGCCTGGAATTCATCGCCGACGACCGTCTGGCCGGGTTTCGTCTGCAGCGGCTCGAGGTCCTCAACTGGGGCACCTTCGATGGTCGGGTCTGGACCCTGCGCCTGGACGGCAGGAACAGTTTGCTCACCGGCGATATCGGCTCGGGAAAATCGACCCTGGTGGACGCGGTCACCACCCTGCTGGTGCCGAGCCAACGGGTGGCCTACAACAAGGCGGCGGGCGCCGACAGCCGTGAACGGTCGCTCAAATCCTACGTGCTCGGCTATTACAAGGCGGAGCGGCAGGAAACCCTGGGCAGCGCCAAGCCGGTGGCGCTGCGCGACGGCAACAGCTACTCGGTGCTCCTCGGCGTGTTCCACAACGCCGGCTACAACAAGACCTTGACCCTGGCGCAGGTCTTCTGGATGAAGGAGGCGGGCGCACCGCCCGCCCGCCTGTTCGCCACCTGCGAACGCGAGCTGGCCATTGTCGCCGATTTCTCCGGGTTCGGCAGCGAGATCACCGGCCTGCGCAAGCGGCTGCGCGGGGCCGGGGTCGAGGTTTTCGACACCTTTCCGCCCTACGGCGCCTGGTTTCGTCGCCGCTTCGGCATCGACAACGAGCAGGCGCTGGAGCTGTTTCACCAGACCGTGTCGCTCAAGTCGGTGGGCAACCTCACCGAGTTCGTGCGCAACCACATGCTCGAACCCTCCGATGTCGGGCAACGCATCGCCGCCCTCATCGGCCACTTCGAGGATCTCAACCGGGCCCACGAGGCGGTGCTCAAGGCCAAGCGGCAGGTGGACATGCTGGAACCGCTGGTGGTCGACTGTGAACGCCACCGGGAACTGGCGGCAACGGCGAACCGGCTGCGCGCCTGCCGCGATGCACTGCGCCCGTGGTTCGCCAGCCTGAAACGGGATCTCCTGGACAGACAGCTCACCGCGCTCGGCGAGGAGCTGACCCGGCACCGGGCCGCCATCGAGCGGCTGGAGGCCGAGCGGCGCACGCAGCAGGAGCAGGAGCGCGAACTGCGCCGCAGCATGGCGGAAAACGGCGGGGACCGGATCGAGCGCATCGCTGCGGAAATCCGTCAGCACCAGGATGTGCTCGAGCGTCGCCGGCAGAGGGCCACCCGCTACGAGGCGTTGGTGCGCTCCCTGGAACAGCCCCCCGCCACCACCGGGGAGGCCTTTCTGCGCCAGCGGTCCGAGGTCGCCCTGTGGCGGGAAGCGACCGCAGAGGCCGAAGCGAGGGTGCAGAACGATCGCACCCGGGCCGAGGTCGAATTCGCCCAGGGCCGCCGGGAATACGATCAGCTGCAGACCGAGATCACCGGCCTGCAGGCCCGCGTCAGCAACATCGACGAAAAACAGGTCGCCCTGCGGCGCACCCTCTGCCAGGCTCTCGACCTGGCCGAGGAGGACATGCCCTTTGCCGGCGAACTGCTCCAGGTTCGCGAGGAGGCGCGGGACTGGGAAGGCGCCATCGAACGCCTCCTCCACGGGTTCGGCCTGTCGCTGCTGGTTCCGGACGCCAGTTACGCGCAGGTGGCCGAGTGGGTGGACCAGACTCACCTGCGCGGGCGGCTGGTCTATTTCCGGGTGCGCGCAGGGGGACGCGACGAGCGGCCGCAACTCCATCCCGATTCCCTGGTGCGCAAACTGCAGATTAAGCCCGACTCGCCCCTGTACGGCTGGATTGAGCGCGAGGTGGCGCACCGCTTCGACCTGGCCTGCTGCCGGTCCCAGGAACAGTTCCGCCGCGAGACCCGGGCCATCACCCGGGCAGGGCAGATCAAGGCGCCGGGTGAGCGGCACGAAAAGGATGACCGGCACCGCCTCGAGGACCGGCGGCGCTACGTGCTGGGCTGGCGCAACGACGAAAAAATCGCGGCCCTGGAAAAGGAGGCCGGGCGGCAGGAAGCCCTCCTGGGCGAACTCGCCGGTTGCATCAGTGCGTTGCACCAGGAACAGGAGACTCTCAGGGAACGGCTGGCGATTTTCTCGAAGCTGGACGAATACACCGACTTCCGCGACCTCGACTGGCAGCCCGTGGCCACGGCCATCGAACGGCTCAAGGACGAGAAACGTGAACTCGAAGCCGCCTCCGACCTGCTCAAAACCCTCGCCAGACAGCTGGCCGTGCTCGAAGTGGCGTTGCGGCAGACGGAACGCCAGCTCGCCGAAGGAAACGACCAGCGCGCCCGGTGTGAGCAGAAAATCAGTGACGCCACCGAACTGCGACGCCAGTTGGATACCCTGCTGGCCGGGACCGCGGCGGAGACGGCCGAGCGATTTGCCGCGCTGGAGGGGCTGCGCGCGGAAGCGCTCGGCGACCAGGTGCTGACGGTGGAATCCTGCGACCACCGCGAACGCGACATGCGCGACTGGCTGACCGGAAAAATCGATGCCGAAGACAAGAAACTGGCCCGGCTGGGCGAGAAAATCATCAGGGCGATGGCCGAGTATGCCAGGGACTGGCCGCTGGAAACCCGGGAGGTGGATGTCCACATCGAAGCCGGTCCTGAATTCAAGGCCATGCTGGACCGGCTGCGGGCGGACGACCTGCCCCGCTTCGAAGGGCGCTTCAAGGAACTGCTCAACGAGAACACCATCCGCGAGGTGGTCAATTTCCAGTCCCAGTTGAAGCGCGAACAGGAGAGCATCAGGGAGCGCATCGCCCGGATCAACGAATCCCTCACCCAGATCGACTACAATCCCGGCCGCTCCATCCGGCTCGAGGCGCAGGCGACTTCTGACCCCGATATCCGTGCCTTCCAGGCAGAACTGCGCGCCTGCAGCGAAGGAGCGCTCACCGGCTCGGAAGATGCGCAGTATTCGGAAGCCAAGTTTCTGCAGGTGAAGCGCATCATCGAGCGGTTTCGCGGCCGAAAGGACTGCGCCGACCTGGATCGGCGCTGGACCACCAGGGTGACCGACGTACGCAACTGGTTCCTCTTCGCGGCCAGCGAGCGTTGGCGTGAAGACGACAGCGAATTCGAGCATTACTCGGATTCCGGCGGCAAATCGGGCGGCCAGAAGGAAAAGCTCGCCTACACCGTGCTGGCCGCCAGCCTCGCCTACCAGTTCGGCCTGGAATGGGGTGCGGTGCGTTCGCGCTCGTTCCGCTTCGTGGTCATCGACGAGGCGTTCGGGCGCGGTTCCGACGAGTCGACCCAGTACGGGCTGCGGCTGTTCGAAAAACTGAACCTGCAGCTGCTCATCGTCACGCCCCTGCAGAAGATCCACATCATCGAGCCCTTTGTGGCCGGCGTCGGCTTCGTGCACAACGAAGACGGTCGCAACTCGGTCCTGCGCAACCTCTCCATCGAGGAATACAGGGCCGAAAAACAGAGGCTGCAGGCATGAAGTGGACTACGCCGGCCGATCTCAGGGCCCAGGTGCAAAGACTCTGGGACCGCGGCCTGCTGCTGGCCCCGCTGGCTGGCGGGGAACTGGTCTTCCCCCGGCGGCTGACGTTGAAAGGTCCTGATTTCAGGGAGATGAGCGAGCGGTTTGCCGAGGTGCGCGACTGGATCGCCGGACTCACCGCGGCCGAGGGCCCCTATCGGATCGAGTGGCGCAGTGTCAACCACCGCGTCCTCGGCGCCAACCGCATCCCCTCGGCCGTCCGGATCGACCACCTTGCGGATGCCTTCGGGATGATCGGCAAAGCGAGAGCGGCACAGCGTTTTGCGGCCATGGTCGAACGAACCCGGGAATCCCGGCCCGAACTGGTCCCCTGGCTGGCCAAAAGGCCCCTGCGGGCCCTGGAACTGGCCGAAGACTGGCCGCGGCTGCTGGCCATCGTCGACTGGCTGCGGACGCATCCCCGGCCCGGGGTGTTCCTGCGCCAGGTCGACCTGCCGGGCGTCCACACCAAGCTGATCGAGACCCATCGCGGCGTGCTGGCCGAACTCTTCGATCTCGTCCTGCCGCCGGAGGCCATCGCAGCGGCCCGCCCGGGCCTTGGTGGTTTCTGCCGCCGGTACGGTTTTCTCGACAAGCCGGCCCGGGTGCGCTTTCGGGTGTTGGACCCTGCCATCCGGCTGCTGCCCGCGGCCTCCGACCAGGACATCACCCTCACCGAGACCGACTTCGCCTCGCTCGCGCCGCCGGTCACCACGGTGTTCATCACCGAAAACGAGATCAACTTCCTG
>JAGODN010000149.1 GCA_017998195.1 Desulfobulbus sp.
GCCCCGCGACCGCTTCTACGGTGCGCCGCGCTACTCGCCCTACGTCGAGCGCACGGTCAACCGCACGGTGATCGTCAACAACTACCGGCCGACCACGATCATCAACAACACGGTCATCCAGAACTTCAATTCGGACCGGGGCCGCTACTCCGCCTACACCGGGCGGATCGAGCGCAAGCCGCATGCCTCGACCCTGCAGCGCATCCACGACAATCAGCGCATTGTCCGCGAGCGGGAGCGGTTCAACCGCCAGGGGATCGAGCGCGACCTGAAACGGATGACCAGCGCCGCCCTCCCGGCTGCGCCGACAACCGAGGTGCGCCGGCCGCGACTCTCCTCGCGAATGGTGGAGACGGGCAAGGTGGACCGGCCATTCAGGGAGATGTCCCTGCCGCAGCGCGAGATCAAGCCGCGCGAGCGGGAACGGCAGATCCGCCGCGATGAGCGGGCGCCGGTCGATGTCCGACAGGAGCCTGCATCCCGGGTCAGGTCGCCGCGGGAAGACGGGCGGGAACGCGACCCGCGGACCTTCGAGGCGGACCGACAGGCGGCGCCCGTCCGGGAGCGGCGCGGGCCGCGGCCGCCGGAGATGTTCGACCGGGAAGGAGCGGACCGGGGCCGCGGGGCCGAGGGACAGATCCGGTCGCCGCGGGAGGAACGACAGGAACGCGACCCGCGGACCTTCGAGGCGGACCGACAGGCGGCGCCCGACCGGGAACGCGAAGCCCAGGGACGGATCCGGTCGCCACGGGAGGACCGGGGCAGCGACCAGCGCCTGGACCGGCGGCCCGAAGACCTGCAGGAGCGGCGGCAACAGGAGGAACGCACCCGGCAGATGCAGGCCGATGACCAGCGCCGTCAGCAGGACATCCAACGTCAGCGCCAGGATGATGACCGGCGCCAGCAGCAGGAGGTTCAGCGCCAGCGCCGGGATGACGACCAGCGAAGGCAACAGGAAGTCCAGCGGCAACGCCGGGACGACGAGCGGCGCCAGCAGCAGGAGGTCCAGCGCCAGCGCCAGGCCGACGAGCGGCGCCGCCAGCAGGAGGTCCAACGGCAACGCCAGGCCGACGAGCAGCGCCGGCAGCAGGAGGTTCAGCGCCAGCGACAGGCCGACGAGCAGCGCCGTGCCCAGGAAGTCCAGCGGAAACGCCAGGCCGATGACCAACGCCGCCAGCAGGAGGTTCAGCGCCAGCGCCAGGCAGACGACCAGCGCCGCCAGCAGGAGGTCCAACGGCAACGCCAGGCCGACGACCAACGCCGCCAGCAGGAGGTCCAACGACAGCGCCAGGCCGACGACCAACGCCGCCAACAGGAGGTCCAACGAAAACGCCAGGCCGACGACCAACGCCGCCAACAGGAGGTTCAGCGCCAGCGCCAGGCAGACGACCAACGCCGCCAGCAGGAGGTCCAACGGCAACGCCAGGCCGACGAGCAGCGCCGTGCCCAGGAGGTCCAGCGGAAACGCCAGGCAGACGACCAGCGCCGCCAACAGGAGGTTCAGCGCCAGCGCCAGGCAGACGAGCAGCGCCGGCCCCAGGAAGTCCAGCGACAACGCCAGGCCGACGAGCAGCGCCGACCGCAGGAAGTCCAACGACAACGCCAGGACGACGACCAGCGCCGCCAACAGGAGGTCCAGCGCCAGCGCCAGGCCGACGACCAACGCCGCCAGCAGGAGGTCCAACGGAAGCGCCAGGCCGACGACCAACGCCGCCAACAGGAGGTTCAGCGCCAGCGCCAGGCCGACGATCAGCGCAAGCAGCAGGCCGCCAAGAAAGGCAAGCCGCAGGAAGAACAGGAAGAACAGGGTCGGGGCCAGGGCAGAGGTCGGCCCTGACCCTCCCTCCCCCCCAAACAGCAACAGGCCGTCGGTCCCATCGGACCGGCGGCCTGTTGCGTTGTCCGCCCCCTGCGCCCGGAGATCTGTCCGGTTCGGTCGGGTCAGCGGATGAAATTCATGTACACCTTCTTCTCCATGGCCGGCGGTTCCACCGCGCCACGGCCGTGCTCGACCAGTTTCATCATCCAGGCCATGTTGCGGCCGAGCACCCGCATGATCTGCTGGCCCTCCTCGTCCCTGACCACCTCGCCCGGCCGGGCGCCGTGGATCACGTTCCAGTAGTTGGCACTCGGCACGAGCATCTCCGCGTAGTTGAGGAAGGTGTTCAGCTGGTTGAAGGTGGGCAGGCCGCCGGAGCGCCGCACCGCCACCACCGCCGCGCCCACCTTGTGGCGGAGCATGCCGCCGTTGACGCCGGTGACGTAAAAGGCCCGGTCGAGGAACGACTTCATGGTGCCGCCGATGGCCGAGAAATGCACCGGCGAACCGAGGAGGATGCCGTCGGCCGTCTTCATCTTCTGGATCCACTCGTTGACCTCGTCGTCCTGGATGCAGCGCTCGTTGCGGTGCTTGATGCACTGGCCGCAGGCCAGGCAGCCGCGGATGGCCTTGTTGCCCACGTGGACCATTTCCGTCTCGATGCCCTCCTGGGCGAGCACGTCGAGCACCATCTGCAGGGCGTGGAAGGTGTTGCCGTTCTTGTTCGGGCTGCCGTTGAATGCGACTGTTTTCATTGCGTCATCCTCGTGAAAATGGAAAAGTTCAACTCGCTCGTTATCTTACAGGCATCACTCTACTGAATATCGCGGGCCCGCGTCAACCACAGCGTCGTCCCGCCGGGCCGCGCCATCGGTGCGGACGCACGGCCCGCACCACAACCACGGAGGAATCACCATGGACAAACGGCAGATCAGAGACGGCATCTTCTGGATGGGCGCGGTGGACTGGGACCGGCGGCTGTTCGACTCGCTCGTGCCCCTGCCCGACGGCACCACCTACAACGCCTACCTGATCGAGGGCAGCGAAAAAACCGCACTGCTCGACGCGGTCGACCCGGCCATGGCCGAGGTGCTGTTCCACCAGCTGCGCGACACCAGGCGGATCGACTACATCGTCAGCCACCACACCGAGCAGGACCACTCCGGCACCATCCCCCTGCTGCTCGAACGCTACCCCGAGGCCCAGGTGCTGGCCACGGCCAAGGGCACGTCCCTGCTGGTGGACCACCTGCACCTGCCCGAGGAGCGGGTGCGGGCCGTGGCCGACGGCGAGACCCTGTCGCTCGGCAACCGGACCCTGCGCTTTGTCCACACCCCCTGGGTGCACTGGCCCGAGACCATGTGCACCTACCTGGAAGAGGAGCGCATCCTCTTCAGCTGCGACTTCTTCGGGGCCCACATCGCCGCCAGCGACCTGTTCGTCACCGACCGGTGCCGGGTGTACGAGGCGGCCAAGCGCTACTTCGGCGAGATCATGCTGCCCTTCCGGGCCATCATCGCCAAAAACCTGGAGAAACTGGGCAGCCTGGAGGTGGACCTGATCGCCCCCAGCCACGGCCAGGTCTACGACGAGCCGGCGTGGATCCTCGAGGCCTACGCCGACTGGGCCCTGCACCCGCCGCAGAACCTGGTGGTGCTGCCCTTCGTGACCATGCACGGCAGCACCGCGCTCATGGTCGAGCATCTGACCGAGGGACTGGTGGCCCGCGGCGTGCGGGTGGAACGGTTCAACCTGGCGGTGACCGACATCGGCAAGCTGGCCATGGCCCTGGTGGACGCGGCCACCATCGTGGTCGGCACGCCCACGGTGCTCGCCGGACCGCACCCGCTGGCCGCCCACGCCACCTTCCTGGCCAACGCCCTGCGGCCCAAGGCGAAGTTCCTGTCCATCATCGGCAGCTACGGCTGGGGCGGCAAGACGGTGGAAACGCTCGCCGGCATGGTCGGCAACCTCAAGGCCGAGGTGCTGGAACCGGTGCTCTGCAAGGGCATGCCCACCGAGGCGGTGTACGCGGCCCTGGATCGGCTGGCCGACACCATCGCCGCCAAACACCGGGAGCAGGGGCTGCGGTGAGCGCGACCGGCCCACGCATCCTGCTCAAGCGGGTCTACGACCCGGCCGGCCCGGAGGACGGCAGCCGCGTGCTCGTCGACCGGGTCTGGCCGCGGGGCGTCTCCCGGGAGGCGCTGGCGGCCGAGTTGTGGCTGCGCGAGGCGGCCCCGAGCACCGAACTGCGGCGCTGGTTCAACCACGACCCGGAGCGCTGGGTCGAGTTCCAGCGCCGCTACCGGGCCGAACTGGACGACCGGCCCGAGACCGTCGACCAGCTGCTCGCCCTGGCCGCGACCCGCCCCCTGACCCTGCTCTACAGCGCCCGCGACCGCGACCACAACCAGGCCGCGGCCCTGCGCGACTACCTGCTCACCCGCATCCCCCGAGGCAACGACCATGGCAGCGATTGACGAACTGAACAGTGAACACCAGGTCATCGAACAGATGCTCCGGGTACTGCGCGTCCTCGCCCACCGGCTGCGACTGAACGCGGCGGTGCTGCCGGGACACGTGGACAGCATGCTCGAATTTTTCGAGGTGTTCGTCGACCAATGTCACCACGGCAAGGAGGAGGAGCACCTGTTTCCCGCCCTGGAGGCGGTGGGCGTGCGCAACCAGGGCGGGCCGCTCGAGGCGCTGGCAGGCGAACACCGGCGGGGACGGGAACTGGTGGCCGAGATGCGCGCCGCCGTGGCGCGGCGGGCGACCGACCCGGTGGGCGGGGGACTGGCCTTTGCGGCCGCGGCCGAGGAGTACCAGGCGCTCATGCTGTTCCACATGGACAAGGAAAGCGGCATGCTGTTCGCCGCGGCCGACATCCGCCTGAGCAAGGAGACGGACCGGGATATCTCCGCGGCCTTTGCGCGGCTCGAGCGCGAACGGATCGGCGACGGCGTGCATCAACGCCTGCACGCGGCCTTTGACCAGCTGCGCACCCTCTACCTGGGCTGAGGCCGGCCATGCTGCGCCACCTCCTGCACACCGGCCAGGGCCGCTGCTGGGACGAGGCCGGCCGGGAAATCGATTGCCGGGGCAGCGGCCAGGACGGCGAATTCCGCCGCGGCGCACCCTGGCCGGCAGAGCGGTTCGCGGTGCACGGCGACACGGTCCTTGACCGACTCACCGGGCTTGTCTGGTGCCGCGACGCCACCATCACCACCTTTCCCTGCACCTGGGCCGAGGCCTTCACCCTGATCGAGGGGTTGAACCGGGATCGGCACGGCGGCCGGGACGACTGGCGCCTGCCCAACCGCAACGAACTGCGCAGCCTGATGAGCTACCAGGCGCGCAAGCCGGCCCTGGCCGAGGGCCACCCGTTCGTCAACGTCTTTCTCGGCTGGTACTGGACCTCGACCACCGCGGCCATCAGCCCGGCCTATGCCTGGGCCGTGCACCTGGAAGGGGCGCGCATGTTCTACGGCCGCAAGGACCAGGAATACCTGTGCTGGCCGGTGGCCGGCGCGGGCAACGGTCTGCTGCCGCGCACCGGCCAGGAAGGATGCATCGATGGCGCCGGTGCGCCCATCCCCTGTGCCGGCACCGGTCAGGACGGCGACCTGCGCCTGGGCGCGCCCTGGCCCGAGCCGCGCTTCAGCGTGACCGGCGAGGTGGTTCGCGATCAACTCACCGGCCTTGCCTGGGCCCGGCAGGCCGACCTGGGCGGGGCGCCGGTCAGCTGGCAGGAGGCGCTCGACCTGGTCAGGGCCTGGAACACGGCACACGCCTCCCGGGAGCTGGTGTGGCATCTGCCGACCATCAACGAACTGGCCTCGCTGGTGGACTGCGCCGCCCACTCGCCGGCCCTGCCCGCCGGCCACCCGTTCACCGGCCTGCACGACGGCTACTGGTCGAGCACCACCAGTTTTTTCGAGTGCGACTGGGCCTGGGTGCTCTACCTCGACAAGGGGGCCTGCGGCGTGGGCCACAAGCCGGGCCGCACCTTTTTCGCCTGGCCGGTGGGGGTGCCGGTCAGCGGCTGAGCCGCCCTGCCCCTGCCGGCCTCAGCGCCGGTACTCTTCGTGGTAGCCGTCCCGGCTCGGATCGTAACGGCGGCGCCAGTCGTCGCGGTCGCGGTGGCGGTCGCGATACACCTCCCGATCGCGGTCCCGGTCACGGTGATAGCGGGCGTCCCGGTACGGCCGGTGATGGCGCTGGTCACTGGAGTAATGGCCCTCCCGGGGCGGGGTCGGGCCGCAGTTGCCGTGCCAGCAGCAGCCGCCCAGGGTGGCCAGCAGGATGATCAGCAGGATGGCCTGCAGCGTGCGTGTGCGCATTGTTCGCTCCTTCGTTTGCCTGTTTGTTCTGTCTCGATGGCCGCCATCGCGGCCGATTCTTTGTTCGTGTCCATTGCCTGAAAAAGAACGGGCCGCCCCATCGGGACGGCCCCTGTGCCGCGCTCGCGCCGTTCGCCGGCCGGGGTGCGGCTGGCCTCAGTCGCGGCTGCCCTCCTCGGCCGCATCCCCGCGCACCGGCAGGATCACGGTGAAGGTCGCCCCCTGCCCGGGCCGGCTGCGCACCTGGATCTCGCCGCCGTGACTGCGGACGATGCCGTGGCTGACCGGCAAGCCTAAG
>JAGODN010000150.1 GCA_017998195.1 Desulfobulbus sp.
TCGCAGCCGCCGCCCAGGGCAAAGCCGTTGACCGCGGCGATCACCGGGATGGGCAGAGCCTGCAGGCTGCTGATCACCTCCTGGCCGAATTGGGCGAACTGTTTGGCGCCCAGCGGTGACAGGGTGGCGATCTCGGTGATGTCGGCCCCGGCGATGAAGGATTTTTCGCCGGCGCCGGTGAGGATCAGAACGCGCACGGTTTCGTCGGCGTCGACCTGGCGGACAGCGTCGGCGAGTTCGGTGAGGAGGGCGGAATTGAGGGCGTTGAGGGCTTTGGGGCGATTGAAGGTGAGGGTGGCGATGCCATCGGTACAGGTGAGATCCAGACAGGTATAGGTCACCGTGTGCTCCTTGTGTGGGGATGATCTGCGATCGTTTGCCGGAACCGGTCGCAGCCGGCGGGGTGGGATGGCAAGCCGGCAACGCCGGCGGTCCGCCCGTTTGCCCGGGGAGGGAAAAAGCGGCGGGACCGGGGCTGCGCCGCCCTGCCGGAACCGCGCAGCGACAAGCGGTCTGAACGAGAGCCTACAGACGCAAAATGTGCAATATCTATTTCAAATGGGATGCCCTGTCAAATATTTTTTCGTCGCCGGAACGGCGGCCGCGGCGGGCGGAAGACAAGGAAAACAAGGGGGTTGTGCGGGGCGACCGCACCCGGCCGACTCAGGCGCGGCCGGCCGGGGACGGGGCCAGGGCGATGATCGCCTCAACCTCGAGCGGCGCGCCCAGGGGCAGGGCCGCCACCTGGACCGTGCTCCGCGCCGGAAACGGCTCGCCAAACCACTCGCGGTAGACCCCGTTGAGCCGCTGGAAGTCCCCGAGATCGGTAAGGAACACGGTCACCTTGACGGCATCGGCAAGCTGGCCGCCGGCTGCCTCGGCAATCGCCGCGAGGTTGCGGAACACCTGGCGGGACTGGGCCTCGATGTCGCCCCCGACCAGCTGACCGGTGCGCGGGTCGACCGGCAGGGTGCCGGAGACGAACAGCAGGTGGCCGAAATGCACGGCCTGGGAGTAGGGGCCGATGGCGGCGGGCGCCTGGTCGGTGTGCACGGCGGACCTGGTCATGGGGATCCTCCCTGGGTGTGGCGGTGGACGATGGCCCGGGCCGCGATCAGGCCGGTGGCCGCGGCCGAGACGATGTTGCCGGCCACGCCCGGACCGTCGCCGGCCACGAACAGCCCGCGTACCGCGGTCTCGAGGTGGTTGTCGGTCTCCACCTGGGTGGCGAAGAACTTGATCTCCGGGGCGTAGAGCAGGGTCTCGTCGTTGGCCACCCCGGGGAGCACCAGGTTGAGTCGCTCCAAACCGTCCACCAGGTTGGTGAGGATCCGCTCCGGCAGGGCCATGGCGATGTCGCCGCAGACCACGTTGGTGAGCGTCGGCTCGATGTAGCTGTTGCGGATGCGGTTCCAGGTGGAGCGCCGGCCGCGGCGCAGGTCGCCGTAGCGCTGCAGGATCGGCCGGCCGCCGCCGATCAGGGTGGCCAGTTTGCCGATGGACTCGCCGTAGGCCTGGTTGTCCTCCACCGGGTCGGTGAGGATCACCTTGGAGAGGAAGGCGAAGTTGGTGTTGGCCGATTTCCGGTCCATCAGCGCGTGGCCGTTGACGCAGACGAAGTCCTGGTAGTTCTCCAACGCCACGTAGCCGCCGAAATTGGTGCAGAAGGTGCGGGTCTGGTCGTCGTAGCGGTTGGTGCGGATGAAGAAGGTCGGGTCGTAGATGACCTCGCAGAGGTCCTGCATGATCTCGTTGTGCACCTCGACCCGCACCCCGACCTCGATCCCCCGCTGGGACAGGCCGATGGCGTGGCGGCCGGCGAGGGCGCCCATCCATTCGGCCCCGACCCGGCCGGGGGCGAGGATGACGCTTTTCGCCGCGTAGGTGTCGCGGTCGGTGACCACCCCGGTCACCCGGCCGTCCTCGACGAGCAGGTCGCGCACGTTCTCGGAGTGGTGGAAGACCACGCCCCGCGCCTCGATCTGCCGGGCCATGGCGTCGATGTGGCGGGGCAGGTTGTCGCTGCCCAGGTGCTTCTGGCGGATGAGCAGCAGGTCGATGCCGTGCTTGCGCGCCTCCTTGCGGATGGTGCGGGCCGCCGCCATGTCGGTGGGGAAGACCTGGCCGTCCATGCCGTAGCGGTTGAAGATGGCCTCGGTCTCGTCGATCAGCTGGCAGGCCTCGGCCAGGCCGAGGAACTGGGTGAGGTCGGTCTTGCCGAGCTTGTGGATGAAGTTGAGCTTGCCGTCGGAAAAGAGCCCGGCCCCGCCGACGCCGCAGAGAATGTTGCAGGGCCGGCAGTGGACGCAGCCGTGGTCGCCGATCGGGCAGTGGCGCTTGAGCGGCGGTTTGCCCTTTTCAAGGAGCAGCACCCGCAGGGAGGAGTGCTCGCTCAGCCAGTGGGCGGCGAACAGGCCGGCCGGGCCGCCGCCGACAATGATCACGTCAAAGGTGCGTGCGCTTGCTGTACTCATGGCCCTCGGCGGGTGACGGCAACGAGGCCGGCGGACGATTCGGGGCGGCTGCGAACCTCCGGCGGACACCGCCGGCCCCGCCCATGATCGTTGTTCTGCCATATTTCACGGTTCTTGACCAGCCGTTTTCCGGCACGGGACGCCCGGCGGAATCGCGAACTGGCGGAGGGGCCGGCCAGGGCCGCAGCGGCGGAGAAAAAGTGGAAAAATTATTGCCCGAACGAACAAGCTGTGGTCCAGTGAGTGCCGGAGGGGACCGGCGCGGTGCGACGGCCCGAACCCGTCCAGAGCGCGCAGAGAACGACTTTCTATGAAAGATGACGGCAACCTGGTGTGGATCGACCTGGAGATGACCGGGTTGAATCCCTTCACCGATCGGATTCTGGAAGTGGCGACGGTGGTCACCGATTCACGGCTGGAGATCCTTGCCGACGGCCCGGTCCTCGCCCTCTATCAGCCGGAGGAGGTGCTCGCCGCCATGGACCGCTGGAACAGCGAGCACCACCGGCAGTCGGGCCTCCTGGACCGGGTCCGCAGGAGCACCTACACCTGTCGCCAGGCGGAGTTGGAAACGCTCGCCTTTCTCCGCCAGTGGGTGGACGAGCGGGTCTCTCCCATGTGCGGCAACTCGGTCTGGCACGATCGCCGCTTTCTCGCCCGCTTCATGCCCGAATTGGAGCATTTCTTCCACTACCGCAACATCGATGTCAGCACCCTCAAGGAACTGGCCCTGCGCTGGGCCCCGGACCTGGCCAAGTTCAACAAGGCGGGCCGGCACCTGGCGCATGATGACATCCGCGAATCCATTGCCGAACTCAAGCATTACAGCGACTGCTTCATCAGGAAATAGCCCGACCGGCAGGTCGGCCCGTCCGGAATGGATTCCGGGACGACCGCAGAACCGGCGGCCGAGTCCGGGACTGCCGGGACCGTGGTGCCGGTCCGCAACCCTTGCATCGAGAAGGAGATGTGTTGTGCAAACGTACCTGACCGCACTGATCACCGCCCTGTTCCTGGCGCTGGCCACGGCCCACTGCACCGCCGGGACAACGGCCGAACAACTGGCGGCCGAATCCGAGGCCTACGTGAAGACCACGGTCCGGTCCAGCCCGTCCCGGCCGGAAACCATCGCCGCCAAGGTCGAGGAGGCCTGTGCCCTGCTCGCCAGGGAGGGGGCTGCGGCCTTCCCCCGCTTCAAGGGCAAGGGCAGTCCTTTTCTGTTCGAGGGCACCTATATCTGGGTGCACACCCTCGGCGAAACCCGCATGCTCATGCACCCGATCAAGTACAAGATGGAAGGCAGGGAACTGGCCGATCTGAAAGACGAAAAGGGCAAACCCTTCTTTGTGGCCATGAACGATCTGGCCCGCACCGAGGGCCAGGGCTGGGTGGGCTACCACTGGCCGGTGCCGGGCTCCAAGGAGATCGCCCACAAGGTTTCGTATGTGAAAAAATGCACCATGGCCGACGGTGTCGAGGTGGTTGTCGGCGCCGGCATCTACCACCTGGACCCGGCGGATATCGCCCGGCTGGACATCCACTGACCACCGCCCGGTCCCTGCCCCGGCGAGACTCCCGGGTTGCCCCGCCACGCCGGCCCGACCCGTCCCGGCCGGCCCGGCCCGCCTGTCGGGCCTCGGCCGGCCGGATGCTTTCTGCCCCGATCCGCCATGCCCGTGTTCCGTCTCGTCGACGAGCCCCTTTTTCCGGCCCCTGAACTGGCCGAACCCGACGGGTTGCTCGCCGTGGGCGGCGACCTGTCGCCCGTGCGTCTGCTCGCGGCCTACGCCCAGGGCATCTTTCCCTGGTACGCGGAGGGCGACCCGCTGCTCTGGTGGTCGCCGGCCCCCCGGCTGGTCCTCTTGCCCGCGGAGTTCCACCTGCCCCGGCGGCTGCGCCGCACCATCGCCTCAGGAAGGTTCACGGTGACGGCGGACACCGCCTTTGCCGAAGTGGTGGCTGCCTGCGCCACGGCCTCCGGCCGCCGCGAGCAGGGCACCTGGATCACCCCGGAGATGCGCCGGGCCTACGTGCGCCTGCACGAACTGGGCTATGCCCACGCCGTTGAATGCTGGCAACAGAACGAACTGGTCGGCGGGCTGTACGGGGTCTGCCTGGACCGGATGTTCTTCGGCGAGTCGATGTTCTCCCGGGTGACCGACGCCTCCAAGGTGGCCCTGGTGGCGCTGGTCGACCAGGCCCTGCGGCTCGGCATCGGCGCCATTGACTGCCAGATGACCACCGCCCACCTGCTCCGTTTCGGCGCCCGCGAACTCGACCGGCCGGCCTTTCAGGCCCTGCTGGACGAATCCATCGATCGTTGCCGACCGCAAAAAAAATGGCGCCTGCCGTAGGCTGAAAAGGAGCGAACAGCCCGGCAGACGCCAGCTCTGCACAACCGCCAGCCGCACACGACCCGGCGCGAACGGTCGGGGCGGACAGCCGCCCGGAGGCGAGGAAAGAGACCTGCGGCACTCCGCCCTGAGCACTACGATAAGCACCACATCGTGGGAATCAAGCGGTTGCTCCTAAGCCTCCAGCTCAAAATCGTACCTGAGGCCGGAGCGGGAGAAATGCCGGTCCACCTTCTTCAGGCCGTACAGGTTGGGTACCCGGAAGCTGACCTCCCAGTCACCGATCAGCGCGGCCCCCCGGCCGAGATAGACCACGTCCAGCACCTTCATCTCCTCCGGGGCGACGGAAAGAAGCATGAACAGCCGGTTCCTGGTGGCCTGCATGACGATGATCTTCTGAGGCTTGTCGATGCGGGTGCCCTTCAGCTTCCAGCGGACTTCCACCGCGTCCTCGCGCTGAAAGTTGATCTTCTGCAGCTGGGTGCAGTCCTTGCGGTGCAGGGACAGGCCGCGCTCGCTGAGCAGGCCGATGACGCCCTTGTCCAGCGGCCCCGGCTTGCAGCACGCGGATGACTTCATCACCACCGGGTCCACGGTGGTCAGGTCCACCCGGTTGAAACTGCCGGTGGGTTGGAACAGGGTGGGCCGGTCCACGTACAGGCCGTTCTTGATCTCGTAGATCAACTCCCTGAGCCGCACCCGCCCCTCGCCGATCTGCAGGAACAACTCGTCCAGGGATTCGATGCCGAAATAGGCGAGGATATCGCCCATGCCCGGCTTTTCCGTGACCTCGAAGGGCACGCCGTAGCGCCGCAGCTCCTGGGTGAGCACCGAGGCGCCGATCTGCCGCGAGACCGCCTCCCGGCGCAGGCGGAAGCCCTTGGCCATTTCGGAGCGGGCCTTGGGGGTCTGGCAGAGGATCTGCAGACCCGGGTCGAAGCTGACCGGCTCCTCCTGGCGGAGCACCTTGATGACGTTGCCGTCGCGCAGCTGGTGGTCGGGGCCCACCTTCTGGTTGCCGATCATGCCGCCCACGCAGGTGTGGCCGATGGCCGTGTGCACGCGGAAGGCGAAGTCGAGCAGGATCGAGTTGACCGGCAGGCAGACGAGGTCGCCCTGCGGGGTGTAGGTGTAGATCTCCTTGCGGCCGCCGGCGGCGATCATGTCCCGGTAGGAAAGCGAATCGTCACTGCCCAGGATGTCAAACATCTCCTGGATTTCGTTGAAAAACTTGCTGTTGGCGCGGCTGTCCGTGGCCAGGTCGCGGATCATGCCCCGCTGGGCCCGGCGGGCCATCTCCTCGGTGCGGATCTTGAAGAGGAACTGCCGGCCGCCGATGTTGGCGCGGGCATGCAGTCCCTGGTAGCCGGTGGGCTTGGGGTTGGCGATGAAATCGCGGATAGTGCGCGGCAGCGGCGGGTAGATCCCGTTGAGCGCCCCCAGGGCCTGGTAGCAGCCGCTGCGGGTGCGCATGAGCAGGAGGATCTCGCAGGGGATTTCGATCTTTTTGATGAGGATGCGGTTGCGCACGTCGTAGTAGCCCCACAGCCCCTTGGGGCGCAGGGTGACCGTGCCGTCCAGTCC
>JAGODN010000151.1 GCA_017998195.1 Desulfobulbus sp.
ACGCGCGAATTCTCCGACGACGACGGCCAGGTGCGCCAGATGCCGGTGCTCCGCCTGGAGGCCGGGGTGATCACCCAGGACGCCATGCAGTACGCCGAGCGCCACGGCCTGGTGTTCGCCACCGACCCGACCAGTGCCTGGGCCTCGACCATCGGCGGCAACATCGCCGAGAACGCCGGCGGCAAGACCGCGGTGCTCTGGGGCACGGCCATCGACAACCTGCTCGCCTACACCATGGCCATGCCCGGCGGTACCCGGCTCAGCGTGCGCCGCACCAACCACCGGATGCGCAAGATCCTGCCCGACGACCGGGTGCTGTTCGAGGTCTGCGACGCGGCCGGCGCCCCCCTGCGCCAGATCGAGTTGGCCGGCAGCGAGATCCGCAAGCCCGGGCTGTGGAAGGACATCACCAACAAGGCCCTGGGCGGCCTGCCCGGGGTGCAGAAGGAGGGCACGGACGGGGTCATCGTCGATGCCGAGTTCATCCTCTACCCGGCCTACGAGAAGAAGCTCACCTGCTGCCTGGAGTTCTTCGGCCCGGACATGGACGAGGCCAGCCGGGTGATCGTGGAGATCTCCGAGCAGTTCGTCAACCAGGGCGAAGAGGCGCTGATGGCGCTGGAGCACTTCGACGAGGAGTACATCCGGGCGATCAATTACAAGTTCAAGGCCGCGCGCAGCGAACCGCCCAAGGCGGTGCTGCTCATCGACATGGTGGCCCACACCACCGAGCAGATCCTGCGCGGCAAGGCACGGCTGGTCTCGCTCATGGCCGGCTACGCCAACACCGAGATCTTTGTCGCCAGCGACGCGGACGAGGCCCAGCGGTTCTGGCGCGACCGCAAGCGGCTGGGCGCCATCGCCGCCCGCACCAACGCCTTCAAGCTGAACGAGGACATCGTCCTGCCGCTCGCCGCCCTGGCCGAGTTCGCCCGCTTCGTGGACGAGTGCAACCTGGCCGAGGACCTGTTCAACAAAAAGAGCGTGGTGGCCGAGGTGATGGCCTATCTGCCCACGGCCGAACCCATCGAGGACCCGGACTGGCTCGAGGCCAAGCTGCCCAAGGCGGACGAACTCTGCACCCGGACCCTTGAGCGGCTCGACCAACGGGACGCGGCCACCCTGCGCACCGAGACCCACCTGCGGAGGCTGAAGGAGGACCTGCTCGAACTGTTCCGCGGCTTCCCGCGGATCAGCGAAAACCTCACCCGCATCTTCGCCGAGGTACGCCAGCGGCGCATCGTCATCGCCACCCACATGCACGCCGGTGACGGCAACGTGCACGTCAACATCCCGGTGTTCTCCAACGACCGGGCCATGATGGAGCGGGCCGCCCGCACCGCGGACGCGGTCATGGAACGGGCGGTGGCGCTCGGCGGCGTGGTCAGCGGCGAGCACGGCATCGGCATCACCAAGATCAAGTTCCTCGACCGCGACCGGGTCGAGGAACTGCAAGCCTACCGCCACCAGGTCGACCCGGGCGGGGTGATGAACCCGGGCAAGCTCGAGGACGCGGACATCCTTGAACGGGTGTTCACCCCCTCGTTCAACCTGCTCGAGCTGGAGGCGCGCATCCTCAAATACAACTCGCTCGAGACGCTCAGCGCCCGCATCTCCAAGTGCATCCGCTGCGGCAAGTGCAAGGCCGACTGCTGCGTGTTCTACCCGGGCAGCGACCTGTTCTACCACCCGCGCAACAAGAACCTGGCCATCGGCGCGCTCATCGAGGCCCTGCTCTATGACACCCAGCGCTCGCACTTTCCGCGCTTCACCCAGCTGCGCAACCTGGAGGAGATCGCCGATCACTGCACGCTGTGCGGCAAGTGCCTGAAGCCCTGCCCGGTGGACATCGACACCGCCCAGGTGTCCGTGCTCGAACGCGAGATCCTGAGCGAACGCGGCTTCAAGCATTCGCCCCTGCCCACCCGGCTGTCGCTCCACTACCTGAAGACGCGCAACCGCGTCTACAACCGGGTGTTCCGCAAGACCGTGGTCGAGTGGGGCGCGCGGGCCCAGCAGCTGGGCGCGGGCCTGCTCGCCCGGGCGCCGGAACCGCTGGCCGCGAACAAGTGGCGGCTCGTGGCCATGCTCCGCTCGCCGATGATGGCGCCCGCGAAAACCACCCTGCGCGACGCCCTGCCCCGCTACGGCCTGAACGAGGCCCTGCTCCTGCAGCCGCCGGAGCCCGCCGCCAGGACCGTGTTCTATTTCCCGGGCTGCGGCTCGGAGCGGCTCTACAGCGAGGTGGCCATGGCCGCGGTGTACGTGCTGCTCGCCACCGGGGTGCGGGTGGTGCTGCCACCGCCGCACCTGTGCTGCGGCTTCCCGGCCCGGGCCAACGCCAAGCGCACCATGCACGACGACGTCACCCTGCGCGACACCATCGTCCTCAGCCAGATCCGCGAGATGCTCGGCTACCTGAAATTCGACGCGGTGGCGGTGAGCTGCGGCACCTGCCGCGAGGCCCTGCACCAACTGGGGGTGGAGGATATCTTCGGCGCCATGATCGCCGACGTCTCCAGCTTCGTGCTCGAGCACGCGCCGGAGCGGTTCCGGCGGGACCAGGCCAGGCGCTTTCTCTACCACGCGCCCTGCCACGATTCCCTCCAGGGCGAGGGCGCGCAGCTGGTGCGGCGGCTCGGCGGCGAGGCGGTGAGCGTGCCCGGCTGCTGCTCCGAGGCCGGCACCCTGTCCCTCTCCCGGCCGGACATCACCAATGCCATGCTCGCGCGCAAGCGGGACGCGCTCGCCGAGGTCACCGGCGGCGACCTGAACGACCGGGTGATCGTCACCAACTGTCCCTCCTGCCTGTCCGGCCTGGGCCGCAACCGCACCCTGGGCGTGCGGCCGGCGCACCTGGCCGTGCTCCTGGCCGAATACCTGGGCGGCGGGGACTGGCAGCGGGAGATGGTCCGCCTGGCCGCCCGGGCCGAGGTGGTGGCGTTCTAGCCGCGACCGGCGCCGGGACGCAACTGCGCCAACTCATGCGGGAAAAACCAAGAACTGTTTGACAGCGCGGGGCTTCGTCGGTACAACCAGCCCGTGCCGCCTGCACCCCGTTCAACCGCGCGACCCGGTCGCGTACGCACCAAGGAGTCACCAGCCATGCAACGTTTTGTCCTCTGCCTGCTCGTCCTCATCCTCGCCGCCGCCCCGGTGTGGGCGGCCCGCAACCCGATCCAGCCCATCAACAAATCGCCCTACGTGTCCGCCCTGGTGATCGACGCCGACACCGGCAACGTCCTCTTCGAGGACAACGCCGACGCCCGCGTCTACCCGGCGAGCGTGCTCAAGCTGATGGATCTGTACGTGCTCCTCGACCGCATCGACCAGGGACTGCTCAAACTCGACGAGATGGTACCGGTGACCGCGGAGGCCTACAAGACCGGCGGCTCCCAGGTCTACCTGGACCCCAAGGAGCAGTTCACGGTGGAGGAGCTGCTCTACGCCCTCATGGTCCAGTCGGCCAATGACGCGGCCGTGGCCCTGGCCACCCACGTCGCCGGCTCCAAGGAGGGGTTCGTGGCCCTGATGAACCAGAAGGCCGAGGCCCTGGGCATGAAGAACAGCCGCTTCCACTCGGTGCACGGCCTGCCGCCGTCCGAGGGCCAGGAACCGGACGTGACCACGGCCCGCGACCTGGCCATTCTCTGCCGGGAACTGGCCAAGAAACCCGATACCTTCAAGTACACAGGCATGAAGAGCCGGGGCTTCCGCAACGACACCTTCATGATGCACAACCACAACAAGCTGCTCGGCCAGGTGCCGGGCAGCGACGGCTTCAAGACCGGCTACTACCAGGCGGCCGGCTTTTCCATCGCCGCCACCGCCAAGCGGGGCGGGGTGCGCATCATCAGCTTGGTGATGGGCAGCGCCGACCGCAAGGTGCGGGACGCCAAGGCCATGGAACTGCTCGGCAAGGGCTTTGCCATGGTGCCGCCGCGGCCCGAGGCGATCACCGCCGCCACCACCCCGGCCACGCCCGCAACGCCGCCGCCGGCTGCCGCGCCGGCAGCGGTCCAGCCCGCCGCCGGGCCGACCTTTGCCACCGACACGCCGGCGGCTTCGGCAGCCCGGGGCGAGGGCGAAGGCGCCAGCGAGCCCGACGCCGCGCCCGCGCCGGCCACGGCCAAGGGCAGCGGTTGGGGTACGTTCTTCATCGGCCTGGGGGCCGGCTTCGCCCTGTTCCTCGCCTTCTTCGTGGTGGCCGGCGTCCTCATGAAAAAACGGAGCAAGGGCGGCGGCAAATTCAACCGCACCACCTGAGAGGATCCGGCCGGCCGCACAGGCCGGCAGTCGTCCACCCCTCGTGGCCAGATCCCGCGACCCTTGCCGGTCGCGGGATTTTTTTTGGCCGCACACCGTGCCGCCGGCAAAGGGCCCCACTCGGACCGCAGCGATTGGCCTTGACAGATACGAACAAATGTTCCAAACATCAGTTCCACACACCTCAGCGGAGGAGAGGATGACAGCCACCGGCACCAGCGAAGAAAACACCAAGACCCGCCTGATCCTTGCCGCGGGCGAGGTGTTCGCCCGGGACGGCTTCCGCTCGGCCACGGTGCGCGAGATCTGCCGCCGCGCCGGCACCCACCTGGGCGCGATCAACTACCACTTCCGCGACAAGGAAGGGCTGTACGCCGCGGTGCTCGACTACTCGCACCGTTCGGCCGTGGCCACCTACCCCCCGGACGCCGGCCTGTCCGGGGATGCCACCCCCCAGGAGCGGCTGCGCAGCTTCATCCGCGCCTTTCTTCTCCGCCTGCTCGACGAGGGCATCCCCGCCTGGCACGGCCAGCTCATGGCCCGGGAGATCGCCGCGCCCACCGGGGCGCTGGGTCAGCTGGCCCAGGGTTCGATCAGGAGCCAGTACACCGTGCTGGTGGACATCCTCGCCGACCTGCTCGGTGAGGGGCGGGTGACGCCCGGGCAGGAGAGCGAGCGGCTGTTCCTCTCTGCGATGAGCATCGTCGGCCAGTGCCTGCACCATTTCACCGCCCGGCGGGTGATCGCCGCGCTCCGGCCGCAGTCCTTCGACCCGGCCGACATCGAGCGGATCGCCGACCACATCACCCGCTTCTCCCTGGGCGGGCTGCGCGGCTGCACCGCCGCGACCCGCTGAAGCCCGTCCCGCGCCAACCCCTGGAGACAGTGCATGGAATCGAAGATCGCATCGGCGCTCGGCCTCGAACACCAGCCGGTCGCCATCCTGCTCACCGACACCGCACCCGTCGATGCCCTGCGCTTCAAGCCGGGCAAGTGGGGCTGCGTCATGTTCCTGTTCGCCAACGCCGCCCGCGGCCGGACCGCGGCCGCCGACGCCACCACCTACGGCTGCTGGGGCGGCGGGGTCGGGCTCGGCTTCGGCAACGCCTATAGCCGTTTCCCCGGCGGGGAGGACTGCTTCGCCCGCTTCCTCAGTTCCGGCAACAGCCGGTCCGCCGAGGGCAGGCAGGTGGCCGAGGCCATGGCCGGCCGTGCCGGCCGCGAGTTCGTCGACAATTTCCTTGCGGGCGAACGCTACCAGCAGTCCCCGGAGCTGGTGGCCGAGTGGCTGGGCGAACTGCCGCTCATGGACCACGGCGCCCAGGTGGTGTTCACGCCGCTGGCCGGCGTCGACCCCGAGGTCGAGACGCCGACCACCGTGGTCCTGGTCGTGGACGCGGACCAGCTGTCCGCCCTGGTCATCCTCGCCAACTACAGCCGCCCGGGCCGGGACAACGTCACCATCCCCTGGGCCGCCGGCTGCCAGACCATCGGCATCCTGCCCTGGGCCGAGGCCCGCGCGCCCGCACCGCGGGCCGTGGTCGGGCTGACCGACCTCTCGGCGCGCAAGTACGTGCGCGGCCAGCTCGGCGCCCACTGCCTGACCTTTGCCATGCCCTGGACCCTGTTCCTCGAGATGGAGGCGGCGGTCGCGGGCAGCTTCCTCGAACGGCCCACCTGGCGCAGCCTGCGCGGCACCGGCGCTGAGCGGACCTGAAGCAGCGAACCAGTGGCGGCCTGCCCTTTTCGCCTGCCCGCCCGGATTCCATCACCAGGAGAACCCATGCACCCAACCACTGCCAAAAAGCTGGAAATGCACCGCGCCATGCTCCTCACCCGCCGGTTCGAGGAGGCGCTCACCGAACTCTGCAGGATCGAAGGCACGATCCACGGCATGATGATCCTCTGCACCGGCCAGGAGGGGGTCGCGGCCGGGGTCTGCGCCGCGCTCGAACCGGCGGACGCGATCATCACCAACCACCGCAGCCACGGCCACCTGCTCGCCAAGGGCGCGGACCCGAACACGCTCATGGCCGAGATCTTCGGCCGGGCCACGGGCTGCAACCGGGGCAAGAGCGGCACCCTGCAC
>JAGODN010000152.1 GCA_017998195.1 Desulfobulbus sp.
GGTTGATGATCACCGGGTTCGCCGGGGTCGGCTCCCACACCTCCATCACCGCCTCGCAGATCTCCAGGGCGAAATCCAGTTCCGTGCCGGTGAAGCTCTCGGGCGAGTACTCGTAGCGTACGCGCACGTCGCTGTCCCGGGCCTGTTCGCGGATGAGCCGGGCACCCTTGACGCCCAGGGCGATGATCTCCCGGCGGTCCATCTTGAAGACCACGTCACGCTGCAGGGTGGAGGTCGAGTTGTACAGGTGGACCACCGCCTCGCGCGCGCCCCGGATGGAGGCGAAGGTCTTGCGGATGAGCTGTTCTCTCGCCTGGGTGAGCACCTGCATGAGCACCCCGTCCGGAATGTGGCCGCCCTCGATGAGCAGTCGCAGGAAGTCGAACTCGACCTGCGAGGCCGAAGGGAAACCGACCTCGATCTCCTTGAAGCCCACCTCGACCAGCAGCCGGAACATCTCCAGCTTCTCCTCCAGGTTCATCGGCTGGATGAGGGCCTGGTTGCCGTCGCGCAGGTCCACGCTGCACCACACCGGCGCCCGGTCGATGACCCGGTCCGGCCAGGTGCGGTCCTTCAGACGGACCGGCGGGTACGGCCGGTACTTCTTCAGCTTTTCCTTGTTCATCACGTCTCTCCGGCAAAAAGGTCAAAAAAAAGGGCCACGGTTCGCGGAAACCGTGGCCCTGGAAGATCGGATGGTGCGCTGCCCGTCAGGACACGACTCCCTTCCCTGCCACAGGTTCCCTGTGCAGTCGGCTGAGCGGAAGAAGGAGGAGGGCGAGTGTGGCGTGCATGTGCGTATCCGTTGGTGAAGTCGCCTGTATAGTAAAGTGCGGGCAGGGTTTGTCAAGCGGGAAATGGCTGCGGCCCGCCCCGCCGCCCCCGGCCGGATCACATCTCGCCGTTCAGGAATTTCTCCGCCAGGTCCACGTCTTTTTTCGAGCCGATGATCAGCGGCACCCGCTGATGCAGGCTGGCCGGCTCGATGTCGAGGATGCGCCGACCATCGTCGGTGATCGCCCGGCCGCCGGCCTGCTCGACCACCATGGCCAGCGGCGCGGCCTCGTAAAGCAGGCGCAGCTTGCCCTCGGACTTCTCGCCGCTCTTCTTGTCGCGGGTATAGAGAAAGACGCCGCCCTTGAGCAGGTTGCGGTGGAAGTCCGAGACCAGTGAGCCGATGTAGCGCAGGCTGTACGGGCCCTTGCCGCCGTCGGCCTGCTTGAGGTAGTCGACGTAGCGGCGGGTCGAATCGAACCAGTGGTTGGCGTAGGCCTCGTTGACGCTGTAGTAGAGCGAGTGCTCGGGAATGGTGATGTTCGGGTGGGAGAGGAAGAACTCGCCCACGCTCGGATCGAGGGTAAACCCGTAGACGCCGTGGCCGGTGGTGTAGACCATCACCGTGGACGAGCCGTAGATGATGTAGCCGGCCGCCACCTGCTTGCTGCCCCGCTGCAGCAGGTCCGCGGCCGAGCCCTGGCCGGTGCCGCCGAGCCGCCGGTGGATGGAAAAGATGGTGCCGACGCTGACGTTGACGTCGATGTTGGTGGAGCCGTCCAGCGGGTCGAAGGCGATGGTGTAGTTGCCCTCGTAGCCGTCGAGCACCGGGATGATGTCGTCGTCCTCCTCCGAGGTCATGACGCACACGTGGCCGCACTGCTCCATCCGCCGCTTGATCGTCTGGTTGGCGAACACGTCGAGTTTCTGCACGTTTTCGCCCTGGATATTGGTCCGGCCCGACTGGCCGAGGATGTCGGCCAGGCCGGCCATGTTCACCTCGGCGCTGATGATCTTGCCGGCCACCACCAGGTCGTTGAGCAGGCCGGTGAGTTCGCCGGTGGCCCCGGGGTGGAGCATCTGGTCATCCATGATCTGCCGGCTGATGGTGATGCCCTTGCGTTTGACTAACATAATGCCTCCCGTGTGGCGTTCCCGGCCGATGCGCCGGTGAGCGCGGTTTGAGTTCAGGGGTGCTGTGCCTCGCCCGGCGAACCACCGGTGGCCGGCAGCGGCTGCCAGTTGCGCAGCAGGGCGGCCAGGGTGCGCACACCCGTGCCGGACGGCCCCTTGGGAATGTAGGACTTTTCCGTGCAGTCCCAGGCGGTCCCGGCAATGTCGAGATGGGCCCAGGGGGTGTCGCCGACGAATTCCTGCAGGTAGCAGGCAGCGGTGATGGTGCCCGCGCTGCGGTCGCTGCCGGCGTTCTTGATGTCCGCCACCCGCGAGTCGAGCTGCTTGCGGTACTCCGGTCCGAGCGGCAGGCGCCACAACGGTTCGCCCGCCTCGTCCCCGGCGGCCAGCAGCCGCTCGGCGAGTACGTCATGGTTGGCCAGCAGGCCGGTGCGGTGATGCCCGAGACCGATGATGACCGCGCCGGTGAGGGTGGCCAGGTCGATCACCGCCGCCGGCTTGTAGGTCTCGATGCCGTAGGCCAGGGCATCGGCGAGGATGAGCCTGCCCTCGGCGTCGGTGTTGATGATCTCCACGCTCCTGCCGCCGTACTGGCGGATGATGTCGCCGGGCTTGAGCGCGGCCGGGCCGGAGAGGTTCTCGGTGGCCGGGATGAGCCCGACCACGTTGACGCCCGCCAGCCCGGTCTCGGCGATGGCCTGCATGGCGGTGATCACCGCCGCGCCGCCGCACATGTCGTATTTCATGTCCTCCATGCCGGCCGGCGGCTTGGCGCAGATGCCGCCCGAATCAAAGGTCAGCCCCTTGCCGACGAGCAGCACGGTGGGCCGCTTGCGGTCGGTCAGGTACTCGAGCACCACCAGGCAGGGCGGCAGGGCCGAGCCCTGGTTGACCGCGAGGATGCCGCCCATGCCCAGCTTCTGCAGGGCCGACCGGTCGAGCACCCTGCACTTCAGCCGGCTCTGCCGGGCGATGGTTTTGCCGTAGTCGGCGAACTCGGCCGGGGTCCAGCCGTTGCCCGGCTGGTTGGCCATGTCGCGGGCCGCGCACACCGCCCCGGCCAGCACCCGCCCCCGCTCCAGTCCCTCGGCCACGGCGGTGGCGGCCAGGGTGCCGTGGTGGAGATGGAAGATCGCCACCCGGCCGGGCTGGTCATTGTCCTCCCGCGAGGTCTTGTAGGCGTCGAAGCGGTAGTTGCCCAGCACCAGCCCCTCGGTGAGACACTGGGCGATTTCGGCCGCGGCCAGGAGAAAATCGCCGGGCAGCACCACCAGCACCTCTTCGGCCTTGACCGCGCCGGCCTTGCGGGCGATGACCCCGCCGGCGAGCCGCAGCTGCTCGCGGCGGACATGGATGTCGTCATCCTGCTTGCCCAGGCCGGTGAACAGCACCCGCTTGGCCTGCACCGGCGGCTCGTCGCCGCGGTCGAGCAGACCGGGGTAGACGAGCAGGGTCTCTTCTTTCCTGCCCTTGAAGTCGCCGGCGGCCCAGCCCTGCTGCAGGGCCCGGTGCAGCGACCGGGGGGCCTCGGCGGCCAGGTGGGGGATGTCCTCCTCCACCAGGTAGACCAGCAGATCGCCGGCAAACTCGCGGGGATCCCCGCCGAACGCCCGTACCGACACCGCCTGCTGCACCGGCGGGTTGCCTCCCTGACTCATGACTGTTGCATCTCTCTTTGAAAAGTGACGAGAACTGTTTATTGTAGGTTTTTCATACACTAATCCTGGCTGAACCTCAATCGGCAAAACTCCGGACCATCGGAGCGAAGCCAAGAATCGTTCCCCTTCCCGCGGAGGTCCCCTTGCTCACCGTTTTTGTCCTCGCCGTCGGCAGCGCCCTGATCATCTCCGCCGCCTGCTCGCTGCTCGAGTCCGTGCTCCTGTCGCTGTCCGCCCCGCAGGTCGAAATGATGAGCGAGAGCCACCCGACCAAGGCCGAGTCGCTCAAGCAGTTCAAGGAGAACATCGATCAGCCGATCACCGCCATCCTCACCCTGAACACGTTGTCCCACACCATAGGCGCCTCGGTGGCCGGCGCCGCCGCCTCGGTGCTGTTCGGCCAGCAGGGGCTCATCTGGTTCTCGCTCGCCTTCACCCTGGCCATCCTGCTGTTCACCGAGATCCTGCCCAAAACCCTGGGCGTGAACTACAGCCGGCAGTTGGCGCCGTACATCGTCCCGCCGCTGCAGGCGATGATCTTCCTGCTCAAGCCGCTCATCCGGCTGGCCCAGCTCATGACCCGGCTGGTGCCCAGGGGCAGCCACTCACAGCAGATTTCGGCCGAGGAGTTGAAGACCATCGCCAGCATGAGCCGCAAATCGGGAGAGATCGAGGCGGACCAGGAAAAGGTGATCGCCAACATCCTCCAGCTCGGCAGCAAGACCGTGCGCCAGGCCATGACCCCGCGCACCGTGACCTTTTCCGTGCCCCAGGCCCTGACCATCCGGGAAGCGGCCAGGATGGAGGGCAAGTGGCGGATGCACAGCCGGGTGCCGGTCTATGACGGTGAACCGGACAACGTGGTCGGCATCGTGCTCAGCCAGGACGTGCTCATGGCCGCGGCCATCGGCCAGAACAACCTGAAGCTCAGCCAACTCATGCGGCCGGTCCACTTCGTGCCCGAGACCGCGCCGCTGGACCGCATCTTCATCGACTTCTTCGAGCGCTATCAGCACCTGTTCGTGGTGGTCGACGAGTACGGCAGCGTCACCGGGGTGATCAGCATGGAGGACGTGCTCGAGGAGATCATCGGCCGGGAGATCGTCGACGAGTCGGACAAGGCGCGCAACATGCGGGAACTCGCCCGGCTGCGCAAGGAGAAGATTCACACCCTCTGAGGCCCGGAAATGCATGCCCCTGCCCAGCGGCCGCTGGCATCGGCCTGCGATTCATGGTAGCGTGCCGCCGCACTGACCGGGCCGGCCGGGGGCGTCGACCACAGCCCCGCCGCCGAGCCTTCCCCATCGCCAGGAATTGAAAGGAATGTCCGATATGGCTGACTCTCCCCGAACGCTCCGCCTGCGGCCGCTCCCGGCCGCGGCCTCGCTGCTCCTCTTCGCCTGCCTGGCCGCCCCGGACCTGCAGGCCGAATCCCGCTACATCAAACCCACCCTGGAGGTGGCCCTGCGCAAGGCCCAGGCCAACAACGCCCGGCTGGTGGCCACCGCGCCGCTGGGCGAGCAGGTCGACCTGCTCCAGGCCGGCACGGAATGGTCGCAGGTTCGCCGCAACGACGGCACCGAGGGCTGGGTGCGCACCCGCAACCTCAGCGCCAGCCCCCTGCTGCCGGTCGAACTGCTCGCGACCGAGCCAGGCAAGGAGGTGGACCTGCAGGCGCGGATGCAGGCCTGGAGCGAGGAAAACAACCGCCTGAAGAAGCAGGTCGCCGCCTGCACGAACGAACGCACGGCCCTGGCCGAAAAGCACGAGGCCCTGGCCGCCGACCCCAACGGTATTGTCCATGCCCGGGAAGCGCTGGCCGAGGCCCAGCAGCAGGTGGAGGAGTTGCAGCAGGAACTCGCCGCCGCCCAGATCGAGGCGACCGTGCTCAGGAAGAACGAATCGATCAAGTGGTTTTTGGCCGGTACCGGCGTGCTCCTCGCCGGCTGGCTGCTCGGCCGCCTGGGCGGCTCGGGCCGCAAGAAGAAACCGAGCCTGCTGAGTTGACAAAACGGGGGCCGCAAGGTCCCCGCGGTCACTGCAGCGCCTCCAGCCGGACGTTCACCTCGGCGGTGGCGTCGTCGCGCAGCAGGGTGAGGGCCACGGTCTCGCCCACCTGGTAGCGCTCGACCTCGTCGCGCAGGCTGTCGTAGTCGGTCACCTTGCGGCCGTTGACCGCAAGGATGATATCGCCCAGCACCAGGCCGTCGCCCACCTGGGTGGTGCCGCGCAGCCCGGCCTGCTCGGCCGAGGTGCCGGGCAGCACCTTGAGCACCAGCACCCCTTCCAGCCCCAACTCCCCGGTCAGACTGCGGTTGGCCAGGGTCACCCCCAGGCCCGGGCGCAGCACTTTCCCTTTGCTGATGATCTGCGGCACCACCCGGTTGACCTCGCCCACCGGCACCGCGAAGCCGATTCCCGAACTGGCCCCGGACGGGCTGTAGATGGCGGTGTTCACGCCGATCAGGCGGCCGGCGCTGTCCAGGAGCGGTCCGCCCGAATTGCCCGGGTTGATGGCTGCGTCGGTCTGGATGACATCGTGGATGGTGCGGCCGGTGACCGCGGTGATCTCCCGGCCGAGCGCGCTGACCACGCCGGTGGTCAGGGTCTGGTCCAGGCCGAAGGGGTTGCCGATGGCGAACACCTTCTGGCCGACGAGCAGGTTCTTCGACTCGCCCACCGTGATCGGCTGCAGTTTGCCCGCCGGCGCGGTAATCTGCAGCACGGCCAGGTCGCGGTCCGGGGCCGCGCCCACCAGGGAGGCCTTCCAGGTGCTGTGGTCGGCCA
>JAGODN010000153.1 GCA_017998195.1 Desulfobulbus sp.
CACCGCCACCCGCACCCGGTGCGCCCGCGCCAGGCTCGAATTGATGCCGATGTAGAGCAGCTGGTTGTAGCTGAGCGCCTGGAAGGTCATGAGCGCCGCCAGCAGTACGGCCAGGCAGAGCACCTGGGCATCGCTGATGGTGAGGATGTCGCCGTAGAGAAAGCGCTGCAGGTCGCGAGCCAGCGACCGGTCGCGGCTGACGATGGCCAGGCCGAAGGCGACCATGGCCGAGAAAAACACGCCGATGACCGTGTCGCTCGACAGGCGCGAGTGGCGCTGCAGGATCATGATCCCCAGGCCGACCAGCAGCCCGAACAGCGGCATGGTCCAGTCCGGGTCCACGGCAAAGATGAGCCCCAGGGCCACGCCGGCAAAGGCCGAGTGGCTGATCGCGTCGGAGAAGAAGGCCATGCGGAAATTGACCACCAGGATGCCCATCACCGCGGTCATGGGCGCCAGCAGGAGCAGCCCGACCATGGCCTGCTGCATGAAGCGCACCTGCATGCACTCGAACGGCAGGATCTGGGCGACGAGGGCGTAGAGCGGGGCGAGCAGGTCAGCCATCACGGTTCCCCTGGCAGCAGGGCGCGGTGCAGGCGGTGCGGTTGTCGGGCATGGAGCGCGAGTTGACCAGGCCCATGTGCACGCCGAAGATGGCGGTCAGGTTCTCGGCGGTGAGCGTCTGCCGGGGCGGGCCCTCGGCGGCCACCCGGCGGTTCAGACAGATCACGTGGTCGGCGTGGTGGGTGACCGTGGCCAGGTCGTGGCTGACCATGAGCTGGGTGAAGCCCCGGTCGCGGCGCAGGTGGTCGAGCAGTTCGCAGAAGATGAGTTCGCCCTGGAAGTCCACCCCGGCCGAGGGTTCATCCAGGAGCAGCAGGTCGGGCTCCTGGCTGAGCGCCAGGGCGAGCAGCACCCGCTGCAGTTCGCCGCCGGAGAGCGCCCCCAGCTGCCGGCCGGCCAGGTGGGCGGCCTTGACCATGGCCAGGTATTCCTGGGCGCGGCGGCGCAGGTCGGCGCGGACCCCGAACCAGAGCGGTTTTCGCTGAAAGCCCATGGCCAGGAACTCGTCCACGGTGAGCGGCATGGCCCGGTCGAAAGTGAGCCGCTGCGGCACGTAACCGATACGTGATGGGGTTTTGCCGGAGTCCCAGCGGATGCGGCCGCGGTAGCCGATTTCGCCGAGCAGGGCGAGCAGCAGGGTGGTCTTGCCGGCGCCGTTGGGCCCGATGATGGCGGTGCAGCTGCCCCGGGGTACGGTGGCGGTGATGTCTTCGAGCAGGCTGACGCCGTCGCGGACCACGCTCACCCCCTCGAAACGGACCGCCATGGGCCGATCCCCAGCGGCCGCGGGTTCAGCGGCGGCCAAGGGTCCGCTCCAGGGTGGCGAGGTTGGCGCGCATAACCTGGTCGTAGTAGTCGGCCGGCGGCTGTTCCGGGCCGGTGGCCGCAGGATCCAGGGTGGCCGCGGGGATGTTGGCCTCGGCGGCGATGGTCCGGCCGATGGCCGCCGGGTACTGGGGCTCGGTGAACAGGGCGCCGGCCCGCTGCTCGCGGACGGTGCGGACGATGGCGAGCATCTCCGCGGCCGACGGTTCCTGGCCGGCGTGGGCCTGGACCACGGCAACGATGGCAAGCCCCGTGTCGCGGGCCAGGTAGTCGAACACGCCGTGCTGGGTGACGATCCTGGTGTTGGCCAGGCGGCCGGCCAGGGCGGAAAATTCGTCGGCCAGGCGGTGGAGCCGCTCGCCCAGGGCGTGGCCGTTGGCCTGGTAGAGGGGGGCGCCCTCCGGGTCGATCTTCGCCAGTTCCCGGGCAATGGTGGCGACCAGGCGGGCGGCCAGGCGCGGGCTGGCGAACAGGTGGGGATTGACGGCCCGGGCCGCCCCGGTATGCGCATGATCGTGATCGTGATCGTGGTCGTGGTCGTGGCCGTTGACCCGGGGGCCGGACGGGACGGACGCGGTCAGGGGGAGCAGGTCGTCGATTCCCGCCGAACTGTCGATCACCCGCAGGGCCGGGTTGGCCCGGGCCAGCGGCGCGCCGAGGAATTCCTCCAGGCCGAGGCCGTTGATGACCAGCACGTCCGCCGCGGCCAGCCGGCGCATGTCCTGCGGGGTGAGGGAATAGTCGTGGGGACAGCCCATCTGCGCCGGGATCATCAGGTCCACCCGGACCCGGTCGCGACCGGCGACCACTCCGCGGGTGAACAGGTACAGGGGAAAGGTGGTGGCCAGCACGGTCAGCTGTTCTGCCGACTTCGCCGCGGCCGACCGCGGAGCGGGCAGGAGCAGGGCGAGGCAGGCGAGCAGGGGCACGAGCCGGCGGATGATCGTGGGCATGACGCTCTCCAAAAAAAGGCCGGGCAACAGGGACGGGCGGTGATCTGCGGGGCACTATACACGGGCAGGTCGGAGCGTCAATGGCGAAGGGCGCCCCTGGCCCGGCGGCCGCCGCCTCACGGAACCGGTTGACGGCGCGGCTCCTGGCCGGTACTCGTTGGTCTAAACGACGCCGCCCCGGGGCCGTCTGCCCGCCCGGGACCGGTCGGCGGGCGGCGTCTCGAGAGGGTGCTGTCGGTCCACTGGTTTCCCTTCCCCACGGAGGTGCCCAACCATGCGTACGCTGCTGGTGTGTTCCCTGCTGCTGGCCCTGGTGGGCGGCTGCAGACCGGAGGGCGACAACTTTGTCGAGGATCCGGCCGGCCTGCTCGACGCCCCGGCCCGGGAGCGGCTGGCCGGCTATCACGCGGTGCTGCTGCGCGACCTGGACATCCACTTCAAGGCGGTGTTCCTTGCCGGAAGGAGCGGGGACATCGACCGCATTGCGGTGGAGCTGTTCGACCGCTACCGGCTGGGGGCGCGGACCAGGGCCGCCCGGGGCGTGCTGCTGGTCGTCGACCCGGCGGGGCAACAGGTGCGGCTGGAGATCGGCTACGATCTCGAAGGGGTGTTTCCTGATGGTTTTGTCGGCCGGGTGGAGGAGGAGCAGATGGTGCCGTTTTTCGCTGCCGGCAGGATCGGTGCGGGCGTGGCGGCCACGGTGGAACTGCTCGTGGCCCGGGCCCTGGAGGCCGGGGCCACGGACCCGGCCGGGGCTGGGACTGTAGCGCCGGGCGGGATCAACGGCCGCTGGTCGGGCGGCGGCGGCGCCACCACGGCGATTCGACCGGCGCCGTCAGCGAAACCCGACCGGGCGCCGGTCGATCCGCGGCGCTTCGCGCCCCGGGCCGATCCCCTGGCCACCCTGCACGGGTATCTGCAGGTGCTCGCCGGCCGGGTCAAGGATCCGGACCTGGCCCTGTACACCCTGGAGTCGCGGCGGTTTTTCCGCCGCTGGCTGGTCACCGACGCCCAGCAGGCGCACGAGTTCCGTCAGCTGTCGGCAGTCCTGCCCCGGGCCCGGGTGTTCGTCGCCGGCGACCGGGCGGTGGTCCGTTTTCCGGTGGTCGACCGCCAGGCCGCGCCCTACCTGCTGCAGCGGGGCGAGGCCGGGTGGATGCTCGATGTCGCCGCGATGCACCGCTGGATCGGCTTCAATCACCAGAACCAGTGGCATTTCAAGACGCCGGACCATCCCTACCGGTTCGCCTTTGCCGATCTGCGCTTCGATGCCCACGGGTTCCCGCACCAGACCGGCGACCAACGGCCGGAGTGAAGCGCGCGGAGCGCGCCCCGGCCAGTGGCGGCTGTCCCTGCCGGCGGTCGGCTTGTCGCCCTGGCCGCTGTCTTCGCCGGAGAACCCGGTGTCGGCTGCGGTGGTGCGGAGGATGGGTCCGCCGCTTAAGCCGAAGGCTCATCAGGGTGTGCGGCCGTCGCTGAGCGTGGCTGACGCAAGCCGGCCGCGGCGTGCCGACCCGTCCTGCAATCCGCCTTGCCTTGCCCCGGATCCCGCCTTACCGTGCAGGGCAGAGTTGGTGCGTCTTTGCACCACCCTGTCGCCCCCTACCCTCAAGCCCCGGAAAACACCCATGTCCCGAACGCTTGCGCCCCTGCTCCTGCTCCTTGGGCTCGCCCTGGCCGCACCGGCCCTGGCCGGGCCGACCGTGCTCTTTCTCGGCGATTCGCTCACCGCAGGCCTGGGTGTGGAGCCGGAGGAAGCCTATCCCCACCTGCTTGGCGAAATGCTTGTGCGCGACGGCCACGCCGGGGTGCGGGTGATCAACGGCGGCATCAGCGGCTCCACCTCGGCCAGCGCCCCGGCGCGGCTGCGCTGGTACGCCCGGGTCAGGCCGGAGGTGCTGTTCCTTGCCCTGGGCGCCAACGACGGCTTGCGCGGCCTGAACGTGAGCGAACTGGAACAGAACCTCGAGGCGGTGATCGTCGAGGCCAGGCGCCAGGGGATGCGCGTGCTCCTTGCCGGCATGGAGCTGCCGCCCAACTACGGCGAGGGCTACACCGCCGAGTTCCGCCAGGTTTACCGCGACCTCGCGGCCCGCCACGGTCTGCCGCTGTTGCCCTTCCTGCTCGAGGGGGTGGGCGGAGTGGCGGAACTGAACCAGGCGGACGCCATTCACCCCAACGCCGAGGGCCACCGCCGCATCGCCGCCCACGTCTACCCCTTCCTGCGCGACCAGCTCGGCGCCGCCGCCCCGGTGCAGCCATGAGCGCGCCGCCGGACAGGGAGCAGACGGTGCTCGTCCAGGTGGACAACCTGGGCAAAAGCTATGCCCAGCCCGACGGCGAACCGCTGGTGGTGCTGGCCGGGGCCGCCCTGTCGCTCGCGGCCGGGGAGACCCTGGCCATCACCGGCCAGTCGGGCAGCGGCAAGTCCACCCTGATGGCCCTGCTCGCCGGGCTCGACCGTCCGGACAGCGGCCGCATCCTGGTGGCCGGCCGAGACCTGGTGGGGATGGCCGAGGCCGAGCTGACCCGCTTCCGGGCCGGCCACATCGGCATCGTCTTCCAGCAGTTCCACCTCATGCCGCACCTCAGCGCCGAGGAGAACGTCAGCCTGCCGCTGGAACTGCTCGGCCGGTCCAGCCCGCCCGAGGGCATCGACGCCCTGCTCGACCGGGTCGGCCTCGCCGCGCGCCGCCGCCATCTGCCCGGCCAGTTGAGCGGCGGCGAGTGCCAGCGGGTGGCCATCGCCCGCGCCCTGGCGGTGGCGCCGGACCTGCTGCTCGCCGACGAGCCCACCGGCAACCTGGACGTGGCCACCGGCCGCTCGGTGGCCGACCTGCTCTTCCACCTGGCCGAGCGGGAGCGCATGACCATGATCGTGGTCACCCACAACGAGGCCCTGGCCGACCGTTGCACCCGTCGGCTGCGCCTGGAACGGGGCCTGCTGCTGTGAGGGTGTGGCTGAAACTCGGCTGGCGGGAGATCACGCGCAGCCCGCGGTTCACGACCCTGTTCGTGCTCAACCTGGCGCTCGGCCTGGCCGGCTTCCTCCTCATCACCGCCTTCGGCGGTTCGCTCGGCCGCCATCTGGACGACAACCTGCGCGAGATGCTCGGCGCGGACCTGGTGCTGCGCTCCTCCCGGCCGCTCACTGCCGATGAGCAGGCTATGGGCCGCACCCTGGCCGGTCCGGGCGCGGTGCAGGCCGAACAACTGAGCTTCTATTCCATGGTGCGCGGACCGCGCCTGGCCCGGCTGGCCCGGGTGGTGGCCGTGGACGCGGCCCACCCGCTCTACGGCCGGCTGGCGTATGCAGGCGATGCGGTCCACGAACAGGTGATCGCCACCCTGCAGCGCGAACGCACGGTGCTGCTCACCCGCGAGGCGGCCCGCGCGCTCGCGGTCGAGGCGGGCGAGACCCTGACCATCGGCCGGGCCGACTACCGGGTCGCCTTTTTCCTCGAGCGTGACCCGGCCGCCGAATTCTCGGCCATCGATCTCGCGCCCAAGCTCTTCCTCGGCCTGCCGCAGGTGCGGGAATCCGGCCTGATCCGCTTCGGCAGCCGGGTGAGCTACCAGACCCTCATCCGCCTGCCGGCGAACACGGACGCGGCCACGGTCGCCGCCCGGCTGGAGAAGGCCCTGGCCGCGGCGGCCGGCGGCGAGACCCCGGTGCGGGTGGCCACCACCGCCGAGGTCAATCGCCGGCTTGGCCAGGTGGTCGGCTTCTTTGCCGAATTTCTCGGACTCGCTTCCATGGTCTCGCTGTTCCTCGCCGGCCTGGCCGCGGGCCACCTGTTCCGGGAGCAGCTGCGCGCCCGCCGCCGGGAAACCGCCATCCTGCTCAGCCTGGGCGCCCGTCGTGCCGCCGCCCTCGGTCTGCACACCGGCGTACTCGCCGTGCTCGGCCTGGCCGCGGCCCTGCTCGCCATCCTGTTCGCCTGGCTGCTGCTGCCGCTCTTCGCCTTCCTGTTCCGCGGCCTGCTC
>JAGODN010000154.1 GCA_017998195.1 Desulfobulbus sp.
TGTCGTCGAAGACCTCGGCCACCCGCTCGTTGAAGGTGAAGTCCTCGTCCACCGTGCCCGAGGCGTAGAGGGTGTCCGGCCTGGCGGGAGGGGTCGAGGGCGATGGTTTGGGCTGTTCAGGCATGGGGCAGGTGGTCGGGAAACGGATCAGGGGCGGCGCAAGGGGTCGGCAAGGGAGGGGCTGTGGCCTTTTCGGTGTTCAATCGTTCGGATCGTAGCCCCGGGGGTTGGCGCTCTGCCAGCGCCAGCTGTCCGCGCACATCGCCTCCAGGTCGCGGGTCGCCCGCCAGCCGAGTTCCCGGTGGGCCAGGGCAGGGTCGGCGTAGCACTGGGCGATGTCGCCGGGGCGCCGGTCGACGATGCGGTAGGGCACAGCCCGGCCGCTGGCCGCCTCGAAGGCCCGCACCATGTCGAGCACCGAATAGCCCCGGCCGGTGCCGAGGTTGCAGGTGAGCATCCCGGGGCGGTCGGCGAGTCGCTCCAGGGCGCGCAGATGGCCGATGGCCAGGTCGACCACGTGGATATAGTCGCGCACGCCGGTGCCGTCCGGGGTCGGGTAGTCGCCGCCGAACACCGCCAGTTCGCGGAGTTTGCCCACCGCCACCTGGGCGATGTAAGGCATCAAATTGTTGGGGATGCCGCCCGGGTCCTCGCCGATGCGGCCGCTCGGGTGGGCGCCCACCGGGTTGAAATAGCGGAGCAGGGCGATGCGCCAAGCCGGCTCGGCCCGGTGCAGGTCGCGCAGGATCTCCTCGATCATCAGCTTGGTGCGGCCGTAGGGGTTGGTACAGGAGAGCGGGAAGTCCTCACGGATGGGCACGCTCGCCGGGTCGCCGTAGACCGTGGCCGAGGACGAGAAGACCAGGGTCCGCACCCCCGCCTCGGCCATCACCTGGCAGAGATTGAGGGTGCCGATCAGGTTGTTCTGGTAGTAGCGCAGCGGCACCTGCACCGACTCACCCACCGCCTTGAGGCCGGCGAAATGGATCACCGCTCCGACCTCCGGGGTCTGCCGGAGGACCCTGCGCAAGGCGTCCCGGTCGAGCAGGTCGACCTGGTGGAAGGTGAGCGTCTGTCCGCTCAAGTCCTCGACCCGGCGCAACGCCTCCCGGCTGGCGTTGACCAGGTTGTCGATGACCGTGACCCGGTGGCCGCTCTGCAGCAATTCCAGGCAGGTGTGAGAGCCGATGTAGCCGGCGCCGCCGGTGACGAGAACATGCATGGGACTCCTCCTTGTGGGCGGCGGGACGCCGGCTGGGTGAACATAAACCTGATCGACGGAAAAGTAAAATTCTGATATGTATTTTGTGCGTCGCCCGATGGCCGCGAAACCCTGCCGGCGCCGGCTCGTACGGCCTCGGCTCCGGCCCAGCACGACAACCTCAACAGGAGCCAGAACATCATGCCGTACGTGAGCATCCGCGTAGCCGGAACACTGACCAAGGAGCAGAAGCAGAAGATCGCCAAGGGCGTCACCGACGTGATCAGCGAGGCGGCCAACAAACCCAAGGAGGCGATCCTCATCTTCATCGACGAGGAGTGCCGGGAAAACATCGCCAAGGCCGGCGTGCTGCTGGAGGACATGTAGGTCCATGGCGCAGGGGGCGGCCGAACGGCTGCAGGCGCTGCGCGAGCATATCCGCCTGCACGCGCACCGCTATTACGTGCTCGACGACCCGCTCATCTCGGACGGCGAATACGATGAGTTGTTCCGGGAACTGCTCGACCTGGAGGCGCAGCACCCCGAACTGGTCACCGCCGACTCGCCCAGCCACCGCGTCGGCGGGCCGCCGCTCGCGGCCTTTGCCCCGGTCCGCCACGCCAGCCCCATGCTCAGCCTGGACAACCTCTTCGCGGCCGACGAGTTCATGGCCTTTGCCGAGCGGGTGCAGCGGTTTCTCCGCCTGGACGAGCCGGTGGGCTACGTCACCGAGCCGAAACTCGACGGCCTGGCCGTGGAACTCGTCTACCGGGACGGTCTGCTCGAGGTGGGCGCCACCCGCGGCGACGGATGGTCCGGCGAAAACATCACTGCCCAGCTGAAGACCGTGCCGTCCATCCCGCTCCGTCTCGATCCGCGGGCAGTCGCGGGCTGGCCGGCGGAGCTGCACGTGCGCGGAGAGGTGTTCCTGTCCAAGCAAGGCTTTCTCCTGCTCAACCGCCAGCGGCAGGAGGAGGGCGAGCCGCTGTTCGCCAACCCGCGCAACGCCGCGGCCGGATCCCTGCGCCAGTTGGACCCGCGCATCACCGCCCGGCGACCGCTGGCCTTTTTCGTGTACGGGGTCGGCAACAGCGAAGCCCTGCCGGCGAGCGGCCAGCGGGAGCTGCTGGACGGGCTCGGCCGCCTGGGGCTGCCGCTCAACCCGCTGGTCCGGGTGTGCGCCACCCCGGCCGAGGTCGAACAGCGCTACCGGGAGCTCATGGCCCTGCGCCATGAACTCGACTACGATATCGACGGCATGGTCGTCAAGGTCGACGAGTTCGCGCTCCAGCAGCGCCTTGGCACGACCGCGCGGGCGCCGCGCTGGGCCGCGGCCTGGAAGTTTCCGGCTGTGCAGGCGACCACGGTCGTCGAGACGGTCGAATTCCAGGTGGGCCGCACCGGCGCGGTCACCCCGGTGGCCCTGCTCAGGCCCGTGGAGATCGCCGGCGTGGTGGTCAGGCGGGCGACCCTGCACAACCGGGACGAGATCATCAGAAAGGATCTGCGCATCGGCGACACGGTGCTGGTGCAGCGGGCCGGCGATGTGATCCCTGAGATCGTCAAGGTCGTTGTCGACCGGCGTACCGGTTCGGAACAGCCCATCGTCTTCCCTGAGCAGTGTCCGGAATGCGGCCGGGAGCTGCAGCGGTCGGCCGAGGAGGCCGTCACCCGCTGCGTCAACCGGCAGTGTCCGGCGCAGCAGCTGCAGCGGCTCATCCACTTCGCGGGCAAGAACGGTCTCGACCTGGAGGGCCTGGGAGAAAAAAAGGTCGAGCAACTGGTACGCGAGGGGTTGGTCGCGGAACTCCCCGATTTTTTTCGGCTCGATGGCGAACGGCTGGCCTCCCTCGACGGCTGGGGCGAGCAGTCGGCGCGTAACGTACTGGCCATGATCGAGAAGCGGCGGACCGTGCCGCTGGCCAGGCTGCTCTGTGCGCTCGGCATCCGCCACGTAGGCGAGGTGACCGCCGGCCTGCTGGCCGCTAATTTCATCGATCTGCGGTCGCTGCTGGCGGCGGACCGGGACAGGTTCCTCGCTGTTGCCGGCATCGGTGCGCAGACGGCAGCCAGCCTGGAGGCGTACTTCGCCGACCCGGCGGTGCGTGATCTGCTCGAGCGGCTGATCGAGGCGGGCCTGGCCATCGAAGCGCCCGCCAGGGAAACCCTGCCGCTCACCGGCCGGGTCTTCCTGTTCACCGGCACCCTGGACGGGCTCTCCCGTGACGAGGCCAAGCAATTGGTGAAAAGCCTGGGGGGCCAGGTTGCCTCGGGCATCAGCCAGCGGGTCACAGACGTGGTGGTCGGCGCCAAGGCCGGCGGCAAAAAGAAAAAGGCCGAGGAACTTGGGGTGCACACACTCGATGAGGCCGCCTTGCGCACGCTCATCGACTCGGCCGCCGCCGGAGGGAGGAATGGCGCGTAGACGGGTGCATGCCCTGGTCCACGGCCGGGTGCAGGGGGTGGCCTTCCGGGAATACACCCGGCGGCAGGCCGTGCGGCTGGGCCTCTCCGGCTGGGTGAGGAACCGGCCGGACGGCACGGTGGAGACGGTCTTCGAGGGCCCGGCGGCCGAGGTCGACGAACTGCTCACTTGGCTTGCGACCGGTTCACCCTACGCACGGGTCGGCCGCGTCGAACACCGGGAGGAGGAGCCGACGGGCGAATCCGGCGGATTTTTCATCGAGTTTTTTCCCTGAAGGCAGCAGGCGGCGGGTCGCTGGCGGGGGACAGATCAACAGTTTTTGGGCCAGCGAACAGGCCGGTGCATGTCATGAAAAAAGTCCAGATTCCTTCCGGCGAACCGGTGGGCCGCATCGCCTGCCCGCACTGCGGCAACGATGCCGAATTTGTGGAGACCGCCGACAATGTGCAAGTGACGACCCGCTATGTGCAGAACTCGGACGGCTCGTTCACCCCGATGGAGAATTCCACCGAGATCCACGGCGAGGTACAGTTTGTCTGCGGTCAGTGCGGCGCCGATCTGACCCGTTTCCGCGGACATTTTCTCGAGATGTCCTTTTAGCCGGGCCGGCGGCGGCCGGAGCGGACAAAAAAAGGCCGCCCCAAGGGGCGGCCTTTGCACGTTCTGTGATGAACGGTGGGCCGGATCAGACGCAACCGGTCGGCTTGGGCAGGCCGGCCATCTTGCAGGCGCCTTTGCCGGGCCCCGACGGGAACAGCTCGTAGATGCGCTTCAGCGGGAAGCCGGTGGTCTTGGAGAGGATACGAACCATCGGGGCAATGCCGTTCTTCTTGTAGTACTCCTGCAGGGCATCGATGACCTTCTGGTGCTCGTCGGTGATCTCGGCAATACCCTCAACGGTCTTGACGTAGTCAACCCAGTTCTCGTCCCATTCTTCCTGACCCTTCAGCAGGAAGCCGTCTTCGTCCACTTCGTAGCTTTTTCCCTTGTGCTCAATACTCGCCATGTGTTCCTCCTAGGCCAAAGTGTTAACTATTGGTGATGAATAAAAACCTGTGCGAAAAATCACCCGCTTCTTACTATAGGGGTGGGCTCTTGTCAAGTGCGCACCGGTTCTTTTTGGGTGAGCCGCGGTTCATTTTTTCCGCGCACCGGCGGTGCATTTTTCTCTGGTATCTTGCTGAGAAATTGAAGATAATGGCCGCTTTGCAGACGACCTCCGGCCGGACCGGCCATTCTTGAGCGAAGGTGTATTATGCTGGATATATTAAGAAAAAACGCACAATCCATCGTTATTCAGGTGATCGTGGTGGTCATCGCCGTGGTCTTCGTCTTCTGGGGTGTGGGCACCAATCTCGGCGGCAACCCCAATGCCTTGGCCGTGGTCAACGGCAAGGAGATCGGCTATCGGGAGTTTCAGGAGAGCTACGAACGGGCGGTGGAATCCTACAAGCAGCAGTTCGGCGGCCAGTTGCCGCAGGAGTTCATCGAGAGCATCGGGCTCAAGCAGCAGGTGCTCAACCAACTGATTCAGTCGGAGCTGCTGCGCCAGGGGGCGGAAAAAATCGGTGTACAGGTACCCCCTGCGGCGGTGCAGCGGCAGATCAAGGAGATGGGTGCGTTCAAGGAGAATGGCCGGTTCAGCCTTGACCGCTACAAGGTGGTGCTCGACAACAACCGCCTGTCGCCGACGATCTTCGAAAAGGGCATCGAGAACGATCTGCTCGCCAGCCGGACGGTGGCGCTGATCGGCGGTTTCGCCACGCTCTCCGACCAGGAGGTGCGCAACTGGCTGGAGTACGCCGACCAGGAGGTGAGGCTCGGCTTCGCCGCCTTCAGGAGCGCCGATCAGGTGGCGCGGGTCGCGGTGGACGAGGCGGCGCTGGCCGCCTGGTATGAAGGCGTCAGGGAACAGTACAAGCGGCCGCCGCAGTACAAGGTGCAGTACCTCTTCTTCCCCTTTGCCGAGGACCTGGAGCAGGCCGGGGTCAGCGACGAGGCGGTGCGGCGCCACTACGAGGACCATATCGCCCAGTACCGCACCCCGGAGCGGCGGCGGGCCAGCCATATTCTCTTCAAGGCGGGCGAACAGGACAGCCCGCAGGTCCGGGACGGCAAACGGCGGCAGGCCGAGCAGGTGCTCGCCCAACTCGCCAAGGGCGGCGATTTCGCCCGCCTCGCCCGGGAAGTGTCCGAGGACGCCTCCCGGGACAAGGGCGGTGACCTGGGCTACTTCAGCCGCGGGCAGATGGTGCCGTCGTTCGAGCAGGCGGCCTTTGCCCTGCAGAAGGGCGAGGTCAGCGGCATCGTCGAGTCGCCCTTCGGCTTTCACATCCTCAAGCTGGCGGACATCGTCGCCGAGCAGACCCGGCCGCTGGACGAGGTCGCCGCCGCCATCCGCGGCGAACTCCAGCGCAAGGCGGTCAAGGGGGTTACCTTCAAGCGGGCCTCCACCGCCTACGAGGCAATCATCCGCGCCGGCAGCCTGGCCAAATACAGTGCGGCCAGCGGCGTCAAAATCCCGGCCACCGGGTTCTTCGCCCAGACCGCGCCGCCCGCCGAGGCCGAGGCGGTGGTGCGCGACCAGGCCTTCCTGCAGGCCGCCTTCGGTTTGCGCAAGGGGGAGTTGAGTTCCATCGTGGAAACCGCCGACGGCTACGTCATCGCCTATGTGGACGATGTCCGCGAG
>JAGODN010000155.1 GCA_017998195.1 Desulfobulbus sp.
GATCTACACCCTGTCGTTCACCGGCAGCGAGGAGCGGGATCAGCGCAACCTGCAGGCCCTGGCCAAGAACTCGTTCGGCAAGCACTACCGCATCACCGCCGGCTACGACACGATCACCCGGAACATCGAGGAGATCCAGACGATCATGCAGAACGACTACGTGCTCACCTTCCGCTCCTACATCCCGGTGGACGGCGGTCGGCACAACGTCAAGATCGGGGTCGAGTACCCCACCGGCAGCGGCATCATGTACTACGACAGCTCGACCTTCGAGGCGCTCGAACCGCCGACCTTCCCGCGGGTGCTCGAGGCCCAGCAGAAGATCGACCAGGTGATCCCGGCCATCCGCGAGGACGAACTCTACCTGAAAAACCCGTACGCGCCCGGCGCGGCCGCAGCGCCGGCCGGGAAGTAGAGGCAGCGGCCGGATGGCCGCACATACCGAAAATCCCCGTCCCTCCAGCCTCGCGACCGGTCCCCGACCGGTCCGGGGCTGAGTGCTTTTCCGATCACCCGCCACGACCATGGACGCCACCCCTCCCGCCCCGGACCGACCAACCGCCCGCCTGGTGGCGCTCACCGCCGGCTTCGCCTACCGGACCTGCCGGTTGCCTGCGGACGGCCTCTGTCTCGGCCGGGACGGCGGCCAGTGCGACCTGGTCGCCTCCGGCGCGGCCGTCTCCCGCCGACACGCCCGGATCCGCGCCGATGCCGCCGGCCGCTGGCTGATCGAGGATCTGGGCTCCACCAACGGGGTGTTCGTCAATGGCCGGCGCATCGACGGCGCCGTCGCTCTGGCGGACGGCGACACCATCGGCCTGGGCACGGCCGCGGGCCAGCTCCGCCTGCAGCTGGGCGAGACCACCGCCAGCGGCCCGACCCTGCTGCCGCCGCAGGCCGCGTGGGTGATCGGCCGGGCCGACGACTGCGACCTCGCCCTGCCCTCCGAACCCACGGTGAGCAGCCGGCACGCGGTCCTGCGCGCCCGGGGGCAGGGGCTGCGCATCGTTGACCACGCCAGCCTGAACGGTACCTGGGTGAACGGCCGCTCTGTGCGCGACTGCCCGCTGGGACCCGGCGACACCGTGACCATCGGCCCCTGCCGCTTCCGCTTCGCCCTGGACCCGGACGGCAGCCTGCGGGTGCAGCGGCTGGCCAGCGGCCAGGGCGTCCGCCTGGAATGCGTCGGCCTCGGCCGGGACAGCGACCGCGGCCGGCCGCTGCTCGACGACCTCACCCTGGCCGTGACCCCGGGCGAGTTCGTCGGCATCCTCGGGCCCAGCGGCGCCGGCAAGACCAGCCTGCTGCAGGCGCTGGTCGGCGTCACCCGGCCGCACCGGGGCGCGGTGCTGGTCAACGGCGCCCCCCTGGCCACGGCCCGGGCCATGCTGCGTAACGACATCGGCTACGTGCCCCAGGACGACATCCTCCACCCGGAGCTGACCGTGGCCCGCAGCCTGGCCTACACCGCCCTGCTCCGCCTGCCCCCTGACCTGGGCGACGAGCGGCGGGCGGCCCTGGTGGACACCACCATCGAGACGCTCGGGCTGCAGGCGGTGCGCGATCAGCCCATCCATCAATTGAGCGGCGGCCAGCGCAAGCGGGTGTCCATCGGCGCCGAACTGCTCGTCCGGCCGGGCGTGCTCTTCCTCGACGAACCCACCGCCGGCCTCGACCCGGGGGTGGAGGAACGGCTCATGCGCCATTTCCGCTCCATGGCCGACCACGGCACCACGGTGGTGCTCACCACCCACCTGCTGGCCAGCCTGGCCCTCTTCGACAAGGTGGCCCTCCTGGCCCGCGGCCGGCTGGTCTATTTCGGCCCCCCGGCCGAGGCGCCATCCTTTTTCGGCTGCGCCACCATGGCCCGCGTCTTCGACCTGCTCGGCGACGAGCCGCTGCCGGCGGGCCGGGGCGAGGCGACCGTTGCCGGCTGGGCCGAGCGCTACCGCTGTTCGTCTTTGGGTACGGCCCAGGTGTTTGACCGGCTCTCGGCCGAGGCCCGGCGGCTGGCCGCCCTGGATGAAGGCGCCCCGACCCTGGTGCCGACCCGGCCCGGCGGAATTGCCGCCAGGCTCGCTGCCCTGCGCGGCTTCGTGCCCGCCCCGGGCCGGCTGGCCACCGCAATCTGCTCCTGGTCCGTGCTCAGCCGCCGCCACCTGCGGATCCGCCTGGGCGCGCCGAAGCGGCTGCTCCTCTTCCTGCTCATCCCCACGGTGCTCGCCCTGGTCACCCTGAGCCAGCCGATCAGCGGCCCGCCCGACGGGGCCGCGGTCCGGGCGGGGCAGGAACAGCTGCGCGCGCAGGTGGCCCGCGGCGGACCAGCCCTCGAGGTCCAGCTGAAGAGTCTCCTCTCGCCGGCCGGCAGCTGGGACCAGCGGTCGGCCGCGGACCTGGTCTGGGCCCTGCGCCACGAGGGGCCGGCCCACCTGCCGGTGCCGCTTTCGGTGCTGCTCATGGTGGTCATGACCGCGGTCTTTTCCGGCACCCTGATCAGCTGCCTGGAGATCTCCACCGAGCGGTCCATCTACCGGCGGGAGCGGCTCTCGCACCTGGCCATCGCCCCCTACCTGGCCGCCAAGCTGCCCTTCTGCCTGGGCATGACCGCGCTCCAGTGCCTGCTGTTCCTGCTGCTCTGCTGGCTCCACCCGGCCCTGGGGCGACTGCCCCTGCTGCCGGTCTGGCTGACCATGGTGGCCGTGGCCTGGTGTGCGGTGGCCATCGGCCTCTGCCTGAGTGCGGCCGACCCGGCCGGGGGGCGCTTCTCCGTGCTCCTGGCCATCGTCGCCGTGCTGCCGCAACTGATCCTCTCCGGCGGTCTCGGCCCGGACTTCTACGCCGGCCTGCGTCCGGCGGTCCGCCTGGCCGCCGACCTGCTGCCCGCCCGCCACGGCCTGGAAATGGTCTGCACCGCCCTGTTCGCCGGCCTGGAGGGCGAGGGCGTCCGCTGGATCCCGGGCCTGGTCCGCGGGGTGATTGGTTTTGACTTCGGCAGGGCCGTTTATTATAGTGGCGCCTGCACGCTCTTTGTCCAATCCCTCCTCTGGCTTCTCCTCTGTGCATGGTTCCTCAAACGGCAGGATGCCCGCTGAACAGCCCGGAAACGCTCCTCGCCACCGCCCCTGTCGATCCTGCGCCGCTCCCGGTTGTCGATGAGGCCGGCCTGATCGGCGGCCGCTACCGCATCCTGCGGCCGCTGGGCGAGGGCGGCATGGGCGCGGTCTACCTGGCCGACGACCTGCAGCAGGGCGGCCAGGCGGCCATCAAGACCATCCGCCCGGAACTGGCCGACAACGCCGAGGTACGCGCCCGCATCCGCCGCGAGCGGAGCCTGCATGCCAGCGTGGTCGCCCACCCGAACATCGTCGCCCTGCGGGACACGGTGGAGGAAAACGGCCGGCTCTACCTGGTGCTCGAATACTGCCCGGGGGAGACACTCGCCCGACGGCTCGCCCGCGGCGCGCCGCTCACCCCCGGACAGAGCCTGCACCTCATCCGCCAGCTGCTCGGCGCGCTCGCCGCCATCCACAGTCGCGACATCGTCCACCGCGACATCAAGACCGCCAACATCATCCTCCAGCCGCAGACCGACGGCCCGCCCCTGGTCAAGCTCACCGATTTCGGCATCGCCCGTCCGGAAGACGACGCCACCCTGACCCAACTGACCAGCCTCGACACCCGCGGCCCGGGCACCCCGGCCTACATGGCGCCGGAGCGGATCGACCCGCAGACCTTCGGCGCCCTCTGCGCGGCCACCGACCTGTACGCCGCGGGCATCATCCTCTACGAACTGCTGGTCGGCCACCCGCCCTTCCGGGGTTCGATGACCGAGATCTTCACCGGCCACCTGATGCAGGCTCCGGACCTAAGCCTGCTGCCCGCCGGGCTGCCGCCCGGGGTGGAGGCGGTGCTGGCCAGGGCCCTGGCCAAGCGGAGCGATGCGCGCTACCCGAACGCCGCCGCCTTTCTCGCCGCTGTCGAGGCGGTCGAGCGGGAACTGGCCGCCGCCCCGGCATCGGCCGGCGACGCCACCCTGCTCGCCACCGGTCCACTGCCGCCGGATGTGGACGGGGCCTTCGCCACCCTCCTCGACCCGACCGCGCCCCGACGAACGCCCGCCTCCCTGCGCAGGCGGCGGTGGCTGGCTGCCCTGGCTGCCCTGGCCCTGCTGGGCCTGCTGGGCCTGGCCGCACACTGGCTGGCGGGACCGTCCACCCCCCCGGCCCCGGTCGCCGACACCCCGGCCCCTGCCGCGACCGAAGCGGTTGCCCCGCCCCCGGCTGCCGCCGCGCCCGCTGCCGCACCCGGTGCAGCCACATCGCCGAACCGGGACATGACCGCCCTGCAGGCGGTGGAAAGCGGACGGCAGCCTTCTCCCCCGGCCGGGGACGCGGCCGGGCGGGCCGAACGCAACCCGATGCCGGCCCAGGAGTGGCGGGTGATCGACAGCCAATCGCGCAAGCTCCAATGACAGCCGCCGGGTGACGCCATGGCCCTTCGCCTGCTTCTTGTCCTCCTCCTCGCCTCCGGACCGCTGCTCGCCGGCTGCGCCGCGCCGGTGATCATCGCCGCCGGCGTGGGCACCGGCTACGTGATGACCGACGACCAGTCCCGCCGCAAGGTGGACCGGTTCTTCCACGATCTCAGCCGCTCGGTCAGGCAGACCACCCGGCGCCTGTCCGGTGACCGACCGGCCAGGAGCGCCAGCGCTTCCGGGCGCAAGGCCGACTTCACCCTGCGCGTCCGCAAGACCACCCTGACCCCGGTAACGGTGGGCAAGGGAGCGACCGTGACCGTGACCCTGCAGTACGCGCTCAGCGGCGGGCCGGCGGGCGGCAGCCGGGTCGAGGTCCAGCGCAGCCTGCTCAGGGAGGGGAAAAGGCTGACCGTGCTCAACACCGAGACCGCCACCCGCGAGAACGGCACCTGGGAGAACACCCTGACCTTTGCCGTACCCGATTCGGCCCGACCCGGCCGCTACGCGGTACGGCAGGAAATCAGCGCCCGCGGCCTGACCCGGACCACCGAGCGCGGGTTCACGGTGCGATGACCGGCGGCCCGGCGCACAGCGACCCGGCGGTCCGGGAACAGCACCCCGCGCGTGAACAACACGGCAGCGCCAACCTGTTCGCGGGCCGCATCGCCTACGCCGGCGTCTCCGACCCGGGCCGGGTCCGCCCCGTCAACGAGGACGGCCTGCTGCTCCTGCCAGCGGCCGGGGTCTTTGCCGTGGCCGACGGCCTGGGCGGGCTGGACCACGGCGATATTGCCAGCCGGACCGCGCTCCAGGCCCTGGCCGTCCTGTACACCGCCCCCGGCGGCGCGCCCTGCTGTCCGCTCTTTCCGCCGCCGGCAGAACACCCGGCAGGCCCGCCGCTCTTCGCGGTGGTCGCCAGCGTCAACCTGCGCACCTTCCGCCAGAAAATCGCCCTGGGCCGCAACATGGCCACCACCCTGGCCATGGTCCAGTGCTGCGGCCCCACCGCGGCCGTGGCCCACGTGGGCGACAGCCGGGTCTATCACTGGCGCGGGGGCGAACTCCGTTGCCTCACCCGCGATCACTCCCTGGTCAACGAACTCTGCGACCAGGGGGCCATGACCCCGACCCAGGCCGAACAGTCGCGCCAGCGCCACGTCATCACCCGCGCCATCGGCGCGACGGCAACCGTGGCGCCGACCGTGACCACCTGCGATCTGCAGCCGGGCGACCTGCTCCTGCTCTGCACCGACGGCCTCACCGCCATGCTCGCCGACCCGGAGATCGCCGCCCTGCTCGCGAACAACGCGGGCGGGCCCGGCCAAACGGTGGCCCGACTGGTGGCGGCGGCCAACGAGGCTGGCGGCCGGGACAACGTTACGGTGGTGCTGCTGGAACTGACGGGACCGGGGGAAGACGTTTTGGCCTGAAGGTGGGGGGCAATGCGGACAGTCCAACAACAAAGGGCATCCCGGCGAACCGGGATGCCCTTTGTTGTTGGTGCGGATGGATGGAGCGTTTAGGCGTGCTTCTTCTCCGGTGGCTTCAGGGAAAGAAGGATGACCACCGCAACGGCCAGGACCACCGCGGAAACCACGAACGGAACGAAGAACGAGCCGGTCATGGCCTGCAGCTTGCCGCCAACCCAGGGGCCGCAGAAACCGGCGACACCACAGGCGGTGAACAGCAGACCGTAGTTGGAGCCCTGCGCGGTCGGCCCGAAGTACTGCAGGGTCGTGGCCGGGAACAGGGTGAACATGGCGCCGTAGTTCCAGCCGATCAGAC
>JAGODN010000007.1 GCA_017998195.1 Desulfobulbus sp.
CATCTACACCTACCTGGGCATCCTCCGGGCGAAGATGCGCAACATGACCTACTGCTCCGCCGGCCAGCTGGCGCCGCTGTTGAACGACCCGCTCTACGAGACCATCGGCGTGGGCACGAGCGTCTGGCTGGCCGGGGCGCGCGGCCTCGTCTACGCCCAGGGCACCCAGCACTGCTCGCTGGTCGAGCGGACGGACAACGACGTGCCGGTGGAGGGCGCCGGCACCCTGGCGCTCACCGCCAACATGAAGGAGATGCTGCCCGAGTTCGTCCGCGGGGTCAGCTTCAAGGGGTACGGTGTGTCCCTGGCCCTGGGCGTGGGCGTGCCCATCCCCATCCTCAACCCGGACATCCTCCGCCGGACCACGGTGCGCGACCGCGACATCCAGGCCTCGGTGATCGACTACTCCACCGACTACCCGCAGAAGACCGGCAAGGTGCTGGCCCGGTTCACCTACGAACAGCTGCGCTCGGGCGAGGTCGAACTGCTCGGCAAGAAGGTGCCGGTCACCTCGCTCTCCTCCTACCACAAGGCCCTGAAGATCTGCAACCTGCTCAAGGCCGAGATCGAGGCGGGCCGCTTCCTGCTCAGCGAGCCGAGCCAGCGGCTGCCGCTGGAGCAGGGCATGCAGTCACTGAACATTACGGGGCCGGCGCGATGATCACCAAAAAAATCTACCTGTACTTTCCCAAGAGCGAGACCGAGAAGCCCATCGTCTACCACCTGGTCAAGGATTTCGACCTGGTGGTCAACATCTTCCGCGCCAAGGTGACCCCCGAGGAGGAGGGCTACCTGAGCCTGGAGGTGAGCGGCACGAGCGACAACATCGAGCGCGCCTTCGCCTTTCTCAAGGGCTTTGACGTGATCATCCACGCCGGCAACAAGGGCGTGCACTGGGATGCGGACCGCTGCGCCCACTGCGGCGCCTGCGTGGTTCACTGCCCCACCCAGGCCCTGCATCTGGCCGACCGGGCCACCCGCACCATCGGCTTCTGCGAGGACAACTGCGTCGAGTGCCTGGCCTGCATCGCCGCCTGTCCGTTCGGGGCCTGTTCCTCGGCCTTCTGAGCCGCGGTCGCGGCCGTCCGGCGCATGCGCGTCTACCGCTCCTTTTCCTGGAAAGACACCAACCTGCGGGTGGCCTGCGCCTCCTTTGACGTGGTCACCCGCAGCGTGGTCGAGGCGCGGCGGCGGCTCGAACGCTACATCGCCCGCCACCCGGCCTTCCGCACCGCGCTGGCACCGCTGCCGCTTCTCGCTGATCCGCCCGAGGCGGCCCGGCGCATGGCCGTGGCCGCCGAGCTGACCGGGCTCGGCCCCATGGCCGCGGTGGCCGGCACCCTCGCCCAGCTGGGCGCCGAGGCGGCGCTGGCCGACGGCTGCGACGAGGTCATCGTCGAAAACGGCGGCGACATCTTCCTCGTTGCCGCCCGGCCGGTGACCATCGCCCTTCACGCCGGCGCCGCCCTGGGCAGCCGACTGGCCTTCCACATCGACCCGCAGCAGACCCCGCTCGCCCTCTGTTCCTCCTCCGGCACCATGGGCCACAGCCTCAGTTTCGGCCGCTGCGACCTGGCCACCGTGGCCAGCCGTGACGCCAGCCTGGCCGATGCCGCCGCCACCCTGGTGGGCAACCTGGTGCGCCGGGAGCGCGACCTCACCCCGGCGCTCGAACGGGTCGGCGCCATTCCCGGCGTTGACGGTATCCTCGCGGTCGTTGACGGCCGCATCGGCCTGTGGGGCCACCTCCCCCCCCTGGTGCGCAACGAAGACGCGACCACCGGCAGCAAGATCACCCGCGACCTGCACGCCCGCTGAGCGCACCGCACAAACGACAACAGCCGGCGCGGGCGGACCCGGGCCGGCTGCGACTGCGTGCGCAGAAGCGAGGGCTATTCGCCGCGCAGCACCACGTACTGGCTGTGCTCGCCGGCGCGGACGCGCAGCAGCACCTGCCTGGTCTGCCCCGCCTGCTTGAGCGCCTGCTGCAGTTCCTTGAGCGAACGGACCCGCACCCGGTTCACCTCCTCGATCAGCTGGCCGGCCTGCAGGCCCACCTGCGCCGCCGGGCTGTCCGCCTCGACATCGGCGATGAGCACGCCCTGGTCCTTGCGGTAGCCGAACTGGCCGGCGATCTCGTCGGTCAGATCCTGCAGGGTCAGGCCCATCTCGCCCAGGGTGGTGCTGTTCATCTTCTTGGCGATGGAGGCCATGTCGGCCGGCTGCTCGCCCACGGTCACCGCCAGGTCGCGTTCCTGGCCGTCGCGCAGCACCCGCAGGGTGAGCGCGGTGTTCGGCGGGGTCATGGCGATGCGGTTGCGCAGGTCGGCCACGTCGGTGACCGGCGCGTTGTCGATGGCGATGATGATGTCGCCCTGGAGCAGGCCGCTCTTTTTCGCAGGGGAGTCGTCGGTCACCTCGGACACGAGGGCGCCGCCGTTCGCCTTGCCGCCGAAGCTCTTGGCCAGGTTCTCGTCCACGTCCTGGATGACGATGCCGAGCCAGCCGCGGGTCACCTTGCCGCTGGTGCGCAACTGCTGTTCGATGCTCTTGGCCATGTTGATCGGAATGGCGAAGCCGATGCCCATGTAGCCGCCGCTGCGGCTGAAGATGGCGGTGTTCATGCCCACCGCCTCGCCGCGGATGTTCAACAGCGGCCCGCCCGAGTTGCCCGGGTTGATGGCCGCGTCGGTCTGGATGAAGTTCTCGTAGTCATTGATGCCCATGCGGTTGCGGCCCTTGGCGCTGACCACGCCGACCGTGACCGTCTGGTTGAGCTCGAACGGGCTGCCGATGGCGATCACCCACTCGCCCACCTCGAGGGCGTCGGAGTCGCCCAGCGGCAGGACCGGTAAATCCCGACCGTCGATCTTGACGATGGCCACGTCGGACTGGGGGTCCGCACCCACCACCTTGGCGGTGAACTCGCGCTTGTCGGCCAGGCGGACGGTGATTTTCTCGGCGCCTTCGACCACGTGGTTGTTGGTCAGGATGTAGCCGTCACTGGCGATGATGAAGCCGGAGCCGGCGGCCTGCTGGCGGAAGTTGCGCTTTTCCCGGTCAGGCAGGCGGGGATGGCGGAACTGGGGGCCGAAGAAGCGTTCGAAAAAGGGGTCGGCAAACAGCTCCGAGGGGAACTGTTCCATGGACTTGGCCGTTTTTTCCACGGCCACGTGGACCACCGCCGGGCCGGCCTTTTTGACCACCGAGGAGAAGGCCTTGGCCGAGCGGTCGAGCAGGGCCAGGTCCTCCTCGCTCTGGGCCAGGGCCGGCCGCAGGGGCGCGGCCACGAGCGTCAGGCAGAGCAGGACAAGGCCGAAAACAGGAGCGAGCGGGTGTTGGCGGGCGGTGTGCATGGGGAAAACTCCTTGCAGGCAGGGCGAATGTTGGTCATCCCGGCGGATGACGGTGCAAAACGGGACAAAAGCAGGTACACAGAAAACAATAATTATGCCGTCCGCCCGGTTCGTCAAGAGCCGCGGCCGAAGAAAGACCGGAGACCGCGGACCGGAGCACCGGCGCGGGTTGCCGCCAACCGACGAGGACTGCCATGGCCCAGACATCCATACTTTTTGTCGATGACGAAGAGGTCATCCGCACCTCCTTCACCCGGGAGTTGCAGGCGGAGCATTTCGCGGTCACCGCCGCGGCCGACGGCAGCGAGGCGGTGGCGGTGCTGCGGGCGGTCCAGTTCGACCTGGTGATCACCGACCTGATGATGCCCGGGGTGGACGGCTTCGGCGTGCTCAAGGCGGCCAAGGAACTGTCGCCGCAGACCAGCGTGATCATCCTCACCGGCTACGGCGACATGCGCGCCGCCATCGACGCCCTGCGTCTGGGGGCCGACGATTTCACCCTCAAGCCCTGCGAGATGGAGGAACTGCTCTTCCGCATCGGCCGCTGCCTGGAAAAGCGCAGCCTGCTGCAGCAGCTGGCCGCCCAGAACCGTCAACTGACGGAGGAAATCGTCCGTCGCCAGCAGACCGAGGCCCTGCTGGTGGAGAGCGAGAACCGCTTCCGCCTGGCCCTGGACGCCAGCTCCAACGGGGTCTGGGACCGCAACCTGGTCACCGGCGAGGTCTATTTCGGCGAAAACTGGCACCGCTCCCTGGGCTACGAGGACCCGCGCGAGATCAGCGACGGCCAGTCCTTCGAGAACCTGCTCCATCCCGAGGACCGCGAGCGGGTGCTGGCCCTGCGCGAGGCCCACGTCCGGGGAGAGACGCCCCGCTACGAGGCCGAGTACCGCATGCGCAACAAGGGGGGCGAGTGGCAGTGGATCCTCAGCCGCGGCCAGGCGGTGGCCCGCGACGCCGAGGGCCGCGCCCTGCGCATCATCGGCACGCACACCGACATCACCCGCCTCAAGGAGGCCGAGGCCGCGCTGAAAGAGGCCCGCAACCAGCTGGAGGACCGGGTGCGCGACCGCACCGCCGAACTCTACGAATCCAACGTGGCCCTCAAGGTGCTCCTGCAGAAGCGCGAGGAGGACAAGGCAGCCCTGACCGAGCAGGTGCTCGCCAACACCGCCCGGCTGATCGAGCCCTTTCTCGCCCGGCTCGAGCAGAGTCGGTTGAGCGAGCAGCAGCAGGTGCTCCTCGATATCCTCCGCGCCAACATCACCGAGCTGACCTCGCCCTTTGCCAGCAACTTCTCCACCAAGCTGACCCGGCTGACCCCGGCCGAGATCCAGGTGGCCAACCTGGTCAAGCTGGGCAAGCGGACCAAGGAGATCGCCGAGATCATGAACCTCTCCCCGGGCACGATCAGCATCCACCGCAAAAACATCCGCAAGAAACTGGAACTCACCCACCAGAAGACCAATCTGCAGACCATGCTGTCGATCAATTCCTGAACGCCCTCCATGGCGCAGGGTAATCGACCTATCCGAAACCTCTTTGAAAAACCTCCGTTGCCTTTTCCCGGCCACCGGGCCATAGTATTCCGCACCCTGCGGACACGGCCGGCCATCGGCGGCTGTGTCCGCGCTCCGCTGACCCTTGACCAGGAGGCGCCATGACCCGTCAGCAATCGTTCACCAAAATCGAAAACGAGCTGCTCCCCCGGTTCAGGAAGCAGGTCGGCGAGGCCGAATCCAGTGGCGAGGTGCAGAAATTTTTCCGCCACTGCATCAGGGAATTGTTCGCGCAGGCCTCGGACGGCCGGGTGAGCCCGGCCGACGAGGAGATCGACCTGCTCACCGACGGACAGGAAACCTTCCGCCTCGGCGAGCGGGTGCGCGCCACCGCCGGTTTCAACCAGATCTGGGAGGGCTCGGACCTGGCCCAGATCGTCACCCGGTTCGCCGAGGCGGCCCGCAACCGCTCGCGCCACCTGGCCAAAAACCCCGAGAAAACCGAGGCCAAGATCCGCATGTGAGCCGGGGATGGGCCTGATCGCGCCCGGCGGCGACCGGGAAGGAGGACGCATGCACGAGGCGCTGTTGTATACGCGACAGGCCGACGGGAGCGTGGTCTGCGACCTGTGCAGCCACCACTGCCACATCGCCGCCGGCCGTCGCGGGTTGTGCGGGGTACGGGAGAACCGGGACGGTCGCCTGGTCAGCCTGGTGTACGGCCAACTGGTGGCGGCGCACGTCGACCCGATCGAGAAAAAGCCGCTGTTTCATTTCCTGCCCGGCAGCCGTTCCTATTCCATCGCCACCGTGGGCTGCAATTTCAGCTGCCTGCACTGCCAGAACGCCGAGATCTCCCAGTACCCGCACCTGCACCAGGGGCGGATCGACGGCACGCCGACCAGCCCGGAACAGGTGGTGGCGGAGGCGGAGCGCACCGGCTCTGCGAGCATCAGCTACACCTACGTCGAGCCCACCGTCTTCTATGAATTCGCCCGCGACTGCGCTCTGCTGGGGCACAGCCGCGGGCTGCGCAACGTGTTTGTCAGCAACGGCTACCTGAGCCCCGAGGCGATCCGCGACCTGGCCACCTGGCTCGACGCGATCAACATCGACCTCAAGGCCTACACCGACACCTTCTATCGAAAGGTGTGCAAGGCCCGGCTGCAGCCGGTGTGCGACGCCATCCGCCGCTGTCATGACCTGGGCATCTGGGTCGAGGTGACCACCCTGGTCATCCCCGGGATGAACGACAGCGACGACGAACTGCGCGCCGCCGCCCGTTTCCTCTGCGGGATCGCCCCGACCATCCCCTGGCACGTGACCGGCTTCTACCCGACCTACCGGATGCTCGACCGGCCGCCGACGCCGCTGGCCACCCTGCGCCGCGCCCGGGAGATCGGCCTGGAGGAGGGGCTCATGCATGTCTACCAGGGCAACGTCCGCGACGAGGGCGGCGAGGACACCCGCTGCCCGGGCTGCGGCGCCCTGCTCATCGCCCGTCACGGCTTTCACAGCCGCATCGAAGCCCTCGCCGGCGGCCGGTGCACGGCCTGTGACCGGGAGGTGGCCGGCGTCTGGGCCTGAGCCGGCGCGGGATTCCCTTTGTCCGAGGACACGACCATGCCGCAAAAATCCCTGCTGCTCGTCGACGACGAACCGCTCATCCGCGAGAGTCTCGCCCGGGAATTGGCCAGCGCCACCCTGGCCGTGACCGTGGCGGCCAGCGGCGAGGAGGCGGTCGCCCGGCTCGGCCGCGAATGGTTCGACGTGGTCGTCTCCGACCTGGTGATGCCGGGCCTGGACGGGTTCCAGGTGCTCAAGGCGGCCAAGGGCAGAGACAGGGCCATCGCGGTGATCCTGCTCACCGGTTTCGGCGATATGGACACCGCCATCGACGCCCTGCGCCTGGGCGCGGACGACTTCCTGCGCAAGCCCTGCGAGGTCGACGAACTCTGCTGGCGCATCGGCAACTGCCTGAAGAAGCAGGAACTGCAGCGCAAGGTGGCCTTCTACGAACGGGTGCTGCCGGTGTGCAGCTACTGCGGCAAGATCCGCCACGACCGCCCGGGCGAGCACGGCCGGGGCCCCTGGTACGAACTGGAGGAGTACCTGCGCCGGGCCAAGGGGGTGAACCTCTCCCACGGCTGCTGCCCGGAGTGCTTTGGCCAGGCAGCGGCCGATCTGGGGCCGGCGGCCAGGGGCACGGGCGGAGCGGCCGCTGCCGATACGCCCGAGGCGGCATCCTGAACGAATAAAATTCCTCCCCTATATCTCCCCTTTTTTCCTTCATAGGCAGACGGTCCGTCCTTCTCTATATTTGCGCCAAGGCACCATTGCAGCCGCGGTCGCGGACTTTCTGGTTCCTGTCCAGGGGCCGCGGGGCAGTTCGCACCCCAACCAGTAGAGGAGGTTCCATCATGAATGACATCCGGCAGGTCCTCATTCCCGTCGATTTTCACCGCCACAGCGATGCTCTGGCCGACTTCGCCATCGGTGTGGCGAACAAGCTGGGGGCGCGGGCGACCTTGGTCCACGTGGTCGAGAACATCGGCGCGTACACCGACTACAACCCGGGCGCCATGGACCAGGTCAGCGAGGGACTCCGTGGGCACGGGGAGAAGAAAATGGCCGATTTCCTGGAGGGGCTCAAGGCGAAATGTCCGGGCTGCGAAGGGGTGGTGCTGCTCGGCGATGCGGCCGACAGCATCGTTGCACTGGCCGAGGAACGCAAGGCGGACCTGATCATCATCGGCACCCACGGCGCCAAGGGGATCGAAAAGGTGCTGCTCGGCAGCGTGGCCGAACGGGTGCTCAAGCGGGCCGGCTGCCCGACCCTGGTCTACAACCCCTACCGCGGGGAGTGCGGCTACCGGATCAGCACTGCCATCGGCGAGGCGGTGCAGCCTCTCTGACCGTTCGCCGCCCCACCGGTCCGGCCGCGACGCCCGGGCCGCCCACCCTCCGGTCGCCCAGGGCGGCCGGAGGGTTTTTTTGTCCGGGGGCGGCTCAGAAGCCGACCAGGTCGTCCACCGGCAGGGCCAGGGCGGAACTGCCGGTGATCCGCTCGAGGGTGGCGCCGATCACCCGGAGGTCGTTGTCAAAGCCGCCGTGACTGGCCGGGGCGGTCTTTTCCGGGGCGAGCCGGGTGGTGATGGTGCGGTGGCCGTGCAGGGTGAGGCGCCGGCCGAGGCCGGCCCGTGCCGCCGCCTGGCGCCAGTTGGCCAGGGCCTCGGCCGTGTCCGGGGAGCCGTCCCACCCCTGGGCGTCGGCATCGAACACCCTGGCCAGGCCGAGGATGGGGGTCGCCGGGTCCGCTTCCAGTGCATTGGCGATCAGGTAGAGCAGGGACTTGCGGTAGAGGCCGAGGACGTGATCCTGCTGCTCGATCTCGTCGGTGAGCAGGTCCAGGTGCAGCCGCTCCAGCAGGCGGGTGTGCGGCGCCCAGTAGCGGTTGGCAAAGGCCACCGTGCAGGCGGGAGCGTACAGGTGGACCGAGGCGACCCGGCGGGCCAGGTCCTGCCGGGCGAGCAACTGCACCAGGTGGCCGAGCAGGATGGCCCCGGCCGAGTGGCCGACCAGGTGGAGTTCGAATCGGTCGCCCCACAGGTCGGCGAGGTGGCGCAGGCCGTCGGTGAGCAGGTCGCCGCCCCGGCCGGGCTGGACGGCGAGCGCCGCGTTCTCCTTCATTTCGCTCCACAGGGGGCGGGCAAAGGGTCGGCCGATGGCGGTCTCGATCATCCGGTCCGTGGCCGCGCTGATCAGTTCACCCGGGGTTCGGGTGGCCGCGCCGCGACTGGCCAGGCCGATGCGTTCGGCGATGATGTTGGCGATGGTCTCCAGCGGTCCGGTCTTCCAGGCGATAAACAGCGGGTAGCAGCCGTTGCCGGTGCAGTAGCGGCCAATCACCCGGGCCCGGGCAATGGCGTCCGCCTCGCTGTTGAGCCCGCCGTGGGCGTACAGGACCAGCCGCTTGCGCTCCGTTGCCGAGGCGCGGAACCAGCTGTCGGGCAGTACCCCGGCCTGGTAGCGGAGGGTGCGGCTGACGGCGTCCTGGTGCAGGTAGCGGCAGACCCGGCCGTTGTTGCCGAGCACGATGCTGTGCGTGCAGGCCTGCTCCTCGGTCCACCAGTGGGCCTGGTCGCGGGCCAGGGAGCGTCCGGTCAGCGGACCGCGGGCGCTCATCCGGCCGTCGACCACCCCGGCCACGCCGAGCGCGGTGGTCCAGGCGTCCATGGCATGGGCCAGCCAGTCGGCGTAGCTGAGCACCGCGAACCCGTCCGCACCCCAGGCCCGGCCCCAGGAGTTCTGCACGACAAAGCCGTCGCGGTTGAAGCCGACCAGGGCGAAGGCATGGCCACCGCTGCGTGAGCGCTGGCCGTCGTAGGGAATCACCGGCAGGCTGGCGTGGCCGGTGAGCGGCGTGCCGGCCGCGCCGGCCAGGTCCCAGCCCGCATGGGTCCAGGCCGAGGCGTACACTGCGCCGATCTGCAGGATGGCGGCCTGCAGGTCGCAGAGGGCGGTGGGGTCGATGCGGTAGTAGACCCCGAGGGTCTGTTCGATGGCCCGCTCCACCCAGCCCGGCCGCGGCCGCACCGCTCCGCCGGGCCGGTAGGGCCAGTCCTCCTCCAGGCAGACGCCGTGGCGGGACCAGCCCTTGAGGGCGCCGCGGCAACTCGACCCCTCGTAGTCCTCCCCCTCGTACTCGTCGTAGCGCCGGGCCAGGTCGTAGAGCATGCGCGCACTCACCGGGGGCAGCTGCGCCGGCAGGCCCAGCATGCGCCAGCGCAGGTAGTTGATCACGCAGGCCAGGCCGAAGCCGGTGCAGGCCCCCTCCGTGCCCTAGTCGAGGATCAGCCCGGCCCGGGCGTAGGCGGCGAACAGGCGGTGGATGTCCGGGTCGGCCGGGAACTGCTGCGGCAGGGAGGCCACCGGCGGCTGGTAGGGGCGGTCGCGCAGGTCGACCGCGTCCCCGATGGCGTCCAGTTCGGCGCGCACTGCGGCAAAACCGTTGTCCCCCGGACGGAGAGCGGAGACACCGGCACGCGGGACCGCCGGGAGCGGCCCGGAGGTTTCGGCCCGATGGAACACGTCCCGGAACCGGTCGAACCCGCGGGTGGCGCCGTTGACCATGCGCCGGGCGCGACGCAGGTCACCGCGGGCGAGGGCGGCCCGAAGGTCGTCGGCCCGCTCGCTGATGCGCGCGACGAGCAGGCAGGCCGCCACCTCGGGCGCGTTGGCCAGGTCCGGAGCCGCCTCCAGGTCGATGCCGAGCAGGGCGCCGGCGCGCCGGTACCGGCTGCGGCCGGTCAGGCGGACAAAGCCGCGGCCGCGGTAGCGGGCGCCATCGCCGGTGTCCCGGTTGCCGAAGCGGCCCTCATAGGCGCTGAACGGGGCCAGGCCGGGCAGGGTGTTGCCGTGCGCAGGCGCCTCGCCCATGGGCACGAACCCCTCGCACTCCGCCCGGAGGACAGCCAGGGCGAGCAGGACCAATGGCCGGTCGACCAGGGAGAAGGCGGCCAGGGCGGCCGCCAGGTAGGGAAGGTGGCGGACGATGCCCGAGGGCCGGGTGGCCGGGAACAGGCGGCGTACGGTCCGGACCTCCAGGGGCTGCTCCAGGTCGGGCAGGGCGCGCAGCCCCAGTTCGTGCTGGCAGCAGGGGCCGCAGATCCCGTCCGCCACCAGCCCGGCCTCCGCCTGCCAGCGGGCCAGGGCGGCCTTGACCGCGGCGGAGAAATCGTCCCCCGCGGTCAGGCCCGCATACCCGGTCGCCGCCGGTCCCAGCACCCGCACCAGGGCCGCGCGCAGGGCCGCGCAATCCGCCCCGCGGGCGCTGTCCATGAGGATGAGTCGGTCTGCCATGGCGCCCTCCTGTGCTGCCGGTCTTGAGCGTCTGCACCCCGGCCGCCCCCCTCTGGCCGGCCCGGTTGGCGCATGGTACGGAGCGGCCGGCGCGCTGTCAAACCCTACCAGCTGTTGCGCCCCGCCTCTAACCCATTGAAACTGCTATCATTACACGGTTATATGGTAGTTTTTCTATACGTTTTCTCCTCAATTATCCTGCATTTCCCTCCGCCCGGCGCCGTTCTATGCTGGCACCAGCGAACAGGGCGGGGACTCTTTCCCCACCCGCACCCCTCCACTTCCACCGGGAGAAACGATCATGGCGAACAAGGCATTGCTGGTCGGTATCAACGATTACGCCCCCATCGGAGCCGGCGGGCCGGACCTGCGCGGCTGCGTCAACGATGTCCGCGACATGGCCCACACCCTCAACGCGCTCGGCATCGTTGCCGCCGAGCCGGCGGCCATGCGCATCCTCACCGACGAGCGCGCCACCCGGGCGGCCATCCTCGAGGGGTTCGAGTGGCTGTTGAACGGGGCCACACGGGGGGACGTGCTCATCTTCCATTACTCCGGGCACGGCTCGCAGGTGGTCGATGTGAGCGGCGACGAGGCGGACAGCCGCGACGAGACCATCTGCCCCCATGACTTCGCCACCGCCGGCATGATCACGGACGACGACTTCCGCGCCCGCCTCAAGGGGCTGGCGCCCGGGGTCAACCTCGACATCTTCCTCGACTCCTGCCACTCGGGCACGGGCACCCGGGAGATGGTCGCGCTCGGCGCCTCCACGGCCGAGCCGACCGTGGTCTACCGCTACATCGAGCCGCCGGTGGACTGGGGCTATTTCATCGAGGCCAATCCGACCCTGCCCCTGCGCCCCCTGCTCAAGCCCGATGCCGAGGAGACACCGGGTGAGTTGGGTACACGCGAAGCCGTGGACGTGCGCCGCATGAACCACGTGCTCTGGGCCGGCTGCCGCCACAACCAGACCTCGGCCGAGGCCTCCATCGGCGGCAGCTTCCGTGGCGCCTTCACCTATTACTACTGCCAGGCCCTGCGTCGGGCCGGGGTTGGGATCACCCGCCGCCGCCTCGACTCTCTGGTGAGCGCCGACTTGGCCAAAAACGGCTACAGCCAGGTGCCGCAGCTGGAAGGCAACACCATCGCGCTCGGCCAGAAGGTGTTCACCTGATCATCCACCAACCACAGGAGAAAACCGAATGCCTGGACAAACAGATCGCATCGAGGCCCTCGGCCGTTATGTGCGCCGCACCGCCGCCGCCTGGCTGCGCCAGCCGAATGTGACATCCATGGGGGTCGGCGTCAAAAGCACGGGCGGCCAGGCCACCGGAGAGCTCTGCATCCAGTTCACCGTGGGCCGCAAGGCGGGGCTCGAGGTGCTCCGCGAACTGGGCCTGCGCGAACTGCCGCGGACACTGGTGGTCGACGGCGTGGCGGTGGCCACGGACGTGCTCGAACGGAACTATGCCACGGATGCGCGGGCGGTGAACGTGCTCGCCCGGCAGCGCGCCGCCGCACCCCGCAAGAGCGCCGTGGACCCGGTGGTGCCGGGGGTGAGCATCGGCCACCCGGCCGCCGGCGCCGGCACCGCCGGCTGCGTCTGCTACGACGCCATCGACGGCACGCCGTACCTCCTTTCCAACTGGCACGTGCTCCAGGGACCGGGCGGCCGGATCGGCGACGCGATCGTCCAGCCGGGACGGCACGACGACAACCGGGTCGACCGCAACCGGGTCGGCCAACTGGTGCGCAGCCATCTGGGCGTGGCGGGCGACTGCGCCCTGGCCACGGTCAGTGAACGACGGCTGGCCGCGGAGATCCTCGAACTCGGCGAGCCGGTGCGCCGCATCGGCGAGCCCGAACTGGCGGACCGGGTGGTCAAGTCGGGCCGAACCACCGGCGTCACCCGGGGGCTGGTCCAGCGGGTGCACGTGGTGGCGCGCATCGACTACGGTGCGGCGGGAGAACAGGACATCGGCTGTTTCGAGATCGGTCCGGATCCGGACCATCCGCCCGCCGAAGGCGAGCTGAGCCGCGGCGGCGACTCGGGCGCGGCCTGGTTGCTGGCGGAAGGAGAGCGGGCCACGGACATGCTGCTCGGCCTGCACTTCGCCGGCGAGGTCGCCGACGAGCCGGAACACGCCCTGGCCTGCTATGCGGCCTCGGTCTGCGAGAAACTCGGCGTCCTGCCCGCGCCGCCGCAACGGCCCGCCACCGACCCCGGCGGCTTCGACGCGAACTTCCTGGGCAGCGCGGTCGCGCTGCCCGCGGCGGCCGACGCCGTGGTCGACAGCGACCTGCTGGTGGTCGCCGGCACCACCGTGATCCCTTACACCCACTTTTCCCTGGCCATGAGCCGGTCGCGCCGCTTTGCCCGCTGGGTGGCCTGGAACATCGACGGGGCCGCCATCCGCCGGCTCAGCCGCAGCAACATCTCGTTTCGTCGGGACGACCGCCTTCCGGCCGAGGCCCAGGTGGGCGATGAACTCTACAAGAACAACCCGCTCGACCGCGGGCACCTCGCCCGCCGGGCGGACCTCCTCTGGGGCAGCCCGGCCGAGGCCCGCCAGGCCAACGCCGATTCCTTCTATTTCACCAACATCACCCCCCAGCACGAGGGGTTCAACCAGTCGGGCGCGGGCGGCATCTGGGGGCAGCTGGAGGACGCGCTGTTCGCCGAGGTGGACGTGGCCGACCTGCGGGTCTCGGTCATGGGCGGGCCGATCTTCACCGAGGGCGATCCGTCCTACCGGAACGTGCGCTTGCCGAAACGGTTCTGGAAGATCCTCTACTACCGCGAGGGCGAGAACCCGGCTATCAGGGCCAGGGGCTACGTGCTCACCCAGGAGGATCTGCTCAGCCCCCTGGAGGCGCTGGAACTGCCGGAGTTTTCGGTGTACGAGGTGCCCGTCGGGCAGATCGGCGAGATGACCGGCCTGCGCTTGCGGGCAGACGATCCGGGGCCGGTGGGGGTCAGGGAGGCGGGGGTGCGGCGGATCGATTCGGTGCGCACGATCATCAGGCGGCCGCAAGCGGCGTGAGACCACGGCGGGGCGGCCGAATCGGCCGGGAGGAGGGACGGGTTCCGGCCCGCCGCGGGGGCGACGGGCCGGAACCCGGACTGGTCAGCGGGCTGCGGCTTCGGGTTCGAGGAAGTCGAGCTGGTGATCCGCGGGCTTCATGTCGGCACAGGGGATGATGTCGATGCGGGCGCTGTTGCGGTGTTCCAGTTCGACCAGTTCGGCCCGTTTCTTGTTGAGCAGGTACTGGGCCACGTCCAGCGGCAGGCGGCACTCCACCCGGCCGACCTTCTTGCGGGTGATGCCGGTCTGGATGCGGCGCAGGTAGTAGAGGGCCTGGGTCTCCACCGAGCGGATCACGCCCCGGCCCTGGCAGTGGGGGCAGGTCAGGTAGCTGCCTTTCTCGATGGGCGCGCCCATCTTCTGGCGCGAGATCTGCATCAGGCCGAAGCGGGAGATCTTGCTGATGTCCACCTTGGCCTTGTCGCGCTTCATGCTCACCTTGACTTGGCGCTCGACCTCGCGGATGTGCTTCTTGTTGCGCATGTCGATGAAGTCGACCACGATCAGCCCGCCCAGGTCGCGCAGCCGCAGCTGCCGGGCCAGTTCCGCCGCGGCCTCCATGTTGGCGAGGAAGATGGTCTCGTCGAAATCGCTGTTCTTCGAGGTCCGGCCGGAGTTGACGTCGATGGCCACCAGGGCCTCGGTGGGGTCGATGACGATCGAGCCGCCCGAGGGCAGGGTCACCTGCGGCCGGTAGATGGACTCGATCTGCTCCTCGATATTGTACTGGTTGAAGATCGGCTTGCTCGCCCGGTGCATGCGCACCTTGACCTTGCGCTGCTTGGGCGGCAGCTGCTCGATGAAGGCGTTGACATTGTCCAGCGACTCCTGTGTGTCCACCAGGATCTCCTGGATATCCGCGAAGAAATGGTCGCGCAGGAAGCGCACCACGGTATCCTGCTCCTCGTAGACCAGGGCCGGCGCGTTCATGGTCTGGCCGCGTTTCTTGATCTCCTCCCACAGGGCGAGCAGGGTCTGCAGGTCGTTCTCCAGGGCGACGCGGGTGATCTCGGCGCTGGCGGTGCGGATGATGTAGCCGATGCCCTCGGGGATCTCGAACTCGCTCATGATCTCGCGCAGGCCGGCGCGGCGTTCCTCGCCGACGATCTTGCGCGAGATGCCGGCGCTGTCGCTGCCGGGCATGAGCACCAGGCAGCGGCCCGGCAGGCTCAGGTAGGTGGTCATGTTGGCCCCCTTGTTGCCGGTGACCTCCTTGACCACCTGCACCAGCACCTCCTGGCCCTTCTGCACCACCTCCTCGATCTTCAGTTTTTTCCACTGCTGCTGGGCGATGAGCGCCCGGCTCTTGTCGCTGACGTCCTGGCGGAAATACTCAGGGTGGATCTCGTTGAACGGCAGGAAGCCGTTGCGACCGGTGCCGATGTCCACAAAGGCCGCCTGCAGGTTGGCCTCGATGGAGACGATGCGGCCCTTGTAAATGTTGTTCTTGGTGGGCTCGCGGTCGATGGTGGTCACGTGGAAGGACTCGAGGCGACCGTCCTCGACCAGCGCGATGCGGCATTCCTCGGGCTCCTCGGCGTTGATGAGCAGCTTGTAGGTGACCGCTTTTTTCGCCTGCTCGTCGATCTCCGGTTCCGGAACCTGGTCGTCGTCGTCGGCCTGGTCGTCCACCGGTTCCTGTGCCGCCGCCGGCACCACCGGCTCCTCGGCGGGCAGGTCGGTTCCCTCGGCCGGCGGGCTGTCGGCCCGCTTGCCCCGTTTGCGGCCGCCGCGGCGGGATTTCCGCTTGGCCCTGGCCGGCGGCTGGTCCTCCCCCGGGGTGTCGCCGGAGGCGGCCTCGTCGCTTGCGGCGGCGGTGTCGCTTGTCTCCCCTGCCGGTTCGGCCGATGCGGCAAGGGCCGGCGTGGTCTCACGGGCGGGCGGGGGCGGTGCGGCAGCGGTCTCGGTCTCGGTTGCCTGCGGCGGGTCGAGCGGCCGTCCGTCCGGTTCGGGCAGGGCGGCGGCGGCCGGCGCCTCCGCCGCCACTGAAGGTGCCGGCTGCGCCGGGGTCTCGTTTTTTTCCTCGGCCTCCGCACTCCGGCGGACACTTTTCCACCAGGCCCCGGTCTTGGCCTTGCGCGCCGGTGGATCTTTGCGTTCGTTGCTGTTCTGTTCCTCGTCGGTCATGGTGTTTCCTTGGGTGAATGTTCCGAGCAGCTTGACCCGATCGCCCCGTGCAGGGTGTCAGTGATAAAACCGGTCCTCTGCGTGGCTGACAATCCGCAGGGTGCCCGATGTCACGAGCGATCTGAGCAGCTGCTCAACTTTTTCCGCGCCTCCCAGCTGGAAGACGCGGTCGATATCGGCGGCGGTGCAGGGCCGCCGCCTGACCATCTGGATGATTGCCTGCCGCAGGCTCGCCGGTGAGGCGTCCGCTGCGGCAGAGGCGGTCGTGGCCCGTGCGCGGTCGGTGGAACCGGCACCGGGCGAGGGCAGGTCGACCGGCACGGCCAGGGCATCGCGGAAGGTGCGGGCGATCTCCGCCAGCCTGGCCTCGGGCACCGGGCGGGCGCCGGGATCGGCCGGCGGGCGGACCACGGTGTTGAGCTGCAGCCGGTCGAGCCGCAGGGTGGCGAGAACCGGCTGCAGGGCGTCGATGTCCGCGTCGGTATCGTTCAGGTCGCGGACAAGGAGAATCTCGAGCCACAGGCGGCCGTGATACTCATGGGAAAAACGGTGCAGCCCGGCGATCACCGCCTCGAGGTCCAGGCCCGGGGCGGGCCGGTCCACCCGGCGGAAACTGTCCGCCCGCGCCGCGTCCAGTGACGGCACGACGATGTCGGCCAGCTGCAGGGCCTGGCGGACCTCGTCGTCCACCAAGGTGGTGCCGTTGGTGAGCACGGCCACCGGCTTGTCGGTGCAGCGCTTGATATGGCGGAGGATGGTGTTGAATTCGAGGTGCAGGGTCGGCTCGCCCTTGGCGGTGACGGTGAGTACGTCCACCGCTGCCAAACGGTCCGGATCGGCGCAGAAAGTGGTGATCTCCTCGAGGATCTCCCGGGTGGGCGTGTACAGACCGCGCCGGTTGACCAGGGCGGTGGTGGGCCCCACCTCGCAGTAGACACAGTTGAGATTGCAGATCTTTTCCCTGAACAGGTCGATACCGAGAGAACGGCCGAGGCGCCTGGAATTCACCGGGCCGAAGAGAAAATTCATACCGTACTGCCGGGGGGTGATGCCGCGATGGCGGGCAGGAAGATGGGGTTCGGCTCTAAGCCATGGAAAATCAACTTATTAGGCGTTATTTCCGACTGGCGATACTTAAACCAATTTATGAGCCTACGCAAGGTAAATCTTTGACTTTTCGCTTGACACAACAGGAGCGCCCACGTACATTCGGAACCGTTACTTGTAATTGTTTTCCTTATTGTTTTTGTATCAGGAAAGGCTTGTCCGCGCGCCGTTTCGCCCCTGCATCCGCAGGGCCAGCGGGAGTTGGCGCCCCTTCCCTGATGAGACCACGCACAAGGAGCAGATCGAGGTGAAGCAGACAACCCCACCCTCACCGATCCTTCCCGTTTTCTTCCTCTTCTTTTCGCTGCTGCTGCCCGCGGGCAACCTGACGGCCGCCTCGGTGGATGCCCGGCAGTGGGAGATCACCGCGGACAAGATCACCCGGTACGAGGACCCGGCGAGCGTCATCGCCGAGGGCAACGTCATCCTCGAGAAAAAGGAATCCGTCACCCGGGTCAAGAAAGACGCCGAGGACGCCCGCTGGGGCGGACTCCTCGGCGAGTCGGAGGAGACGGCCGACAAACCGGAGGAAACCGTCACCGAGACCAAAACCGTGACCAGCATCAAGGCCGACTGGCTGGCCTATGACGTGGAACTCGGCCGGGTGAAGGCGCGCGGCAACCTGCTCATCGACCTCGGCACGGACGAGTTGAGCGCCGAGTCGGGCAGCATCGACCTGAAGGAGGCGACCGGCACCTTCGAGAACGCCACCATCATCCGACAGGAAAAGAGTATGCATCTCGAGGGGCGGGTGATCGAGAAGACCGGCGAACTCACCTACCACATCGAGGACGGCTGGATCATCACCTGCAAGCTCAAGTCTGGCGAAACCCCGCCCTGGAGCTTCGGCGCCGCGGATACGGAGATCACCGACGGCGGCTACGCCTTCCTCAAGCACGCCACCTTCCGCATCAAGGACGTGCCGGTCCTCTACTCGCCGGTCATGATCCTGCCCGCCAAGCGGACCCGGCAGACCGGCTTCCTCTTCCCCAACCTGTACTTTTCCAGCCGCGACGGCTTCAACTTCGAGACACCGTTTTTCATCAACCTCTCGCCCAGCGCCGACCTCACCCTCTTTCCGCGCTATTTCACCGACCGCGGCCTCATGGCCGGCGCCGAGTTCCGCTACGCGCTCGAGGAGGACAGCAAGGGCATGTTCCTGGCCCACTACCTCGACGACGACCTCTCCGACCCGGAGGCCGAGCCCGACTACTACAGTGACGGCAAATTCACCCACTCCAACCAGGAACGCTACTGGGTCCGCGGCAAGGCCGACCAGAACGTCGGCGAGTGGATCACCCGCCTGGACGTGGACGTGGTCTCGGATCTCGATTACCTGCGCGAGTTCAACACCGGTTCCACCGCCATCTCCGCCAACCAGAACAGGTATCTCGACGGTTTCGGCCGCGGTTTCCAGGAAAAAACCGACAAGTACCGGAACAACACCCTGGGGTTCCTGCGCGCCTGGGAGAACGGCACCACCCTGCAGGGCGAGTTCCTCGCGGTCAACGACGTGAGCGAAAAGGACTACACCGCGGACGACCCGTCGGTGGCCTGGCAGTTGCCGTCCCTGACCTACTCGGGCCTGCTGCCCATCTCCGACGAGGGCGGGGCGGACTTTGCCTGGGACGCCAACTACGTCAACTTCTGGCGCAACGATGGCGTGGACGCGCAGCGGGTCGACCTGTTCCCGGTGGTGTCCACGGCCGTTCCCCTCAGCCCCTACCTGGAAACCACGGTCAAGGGCGGGGTCCGCGACACCGCCTACGTGATCAACGACAACGGCGCCTCCGAGTGGGAGGACACCAGCTCGGAGAACCGGTTCCTCTACAACCTGGGCGGCGAGGTGGGCACCACCTTCATGCGCGACTTCGGCTTCAAAGGTGACGAGATCAACTCCTGGAGCCACATGCTCCGGCCGTACGTGGCCTACGAGTACACCGACATCCCGGACGATGTCAAACTGCCCCAGTTCGACACCATCGACGCCCTGGAGGATGAAAACATCATCTTTTACGGCCTGAACAACTTCTTCAAGGTCTACGGTGAACGCGGCGGTCGTGAATTCGACCGGGACTACGCCTTTGTCAAGTTCAAGCAGGGCTACGATCTGCGCAACGAGATGAGCGATGAGCCGTTCATCCCGCTGGAGATGGAATCCGGTTTCTACCCGGTGCGCAATTTCCGCCTGAAGTACACGAACCAGACCGACATGTACGGCGACGGCCTGTTCTACCACGCGGTGGAAACCGATTACTTCAGCAGCCGCGGCGACCAACTGGGCCTCGACTACCGTTACGATTCGGTCAAGGACATCAATTCCATCAGCGGCTCCATCTGGTACCTGCTGCCCTACAACTTCGCCGCCGGCTACAGCCTGGAGCGCGCCATCGAGACCGAGGTGACCATCGAGGAGAAGATCCGGCTCATCTACCAGCCGGCCTGCTGGTCGGTGGAGCTGTCGTCCAACTACACCCCGGACGACCAGATCTTCATGGTCACCTTCCGCCTGGCCAATATCGGCTCACCCTTCGGCCTCGATCTGCCCGGCGGCAACTGACCGCCGGCTGTCAGCAGGATCCGGACCGCATCGCCCATGGGCAGCATCGACGTGTTCAATGGCGATGCGGACGGCATCTGCGCCCTGCACCAGCTCCGCCTGCACGAGCCCCGGCCCGGGGCGCAACTGGTCACCGGGGTCAAACGCGACATCCGCCTGCTCGGAAAGGTGCAGGACGCGGTCGGCTGCCGGCTGACCGTGCTCGACATTTCCCTGGATGCCAACCGTCCCGAACTGGAGCGGCTGCTGGCCGTTGGCAACACCGTCCTGTACGCCGACCATCACTACAGCGGCGAGCTGCCCGATTCCGGGGCGCTGACCCTGCACATCGATCCCGCCCCGCACACCTGCACCAGCCTGATCGTTGACCGCCTGCTCGCCGGCCGGTACCGTCCCTGGGCGCTCGTCGGCGCCTACGGCGACAATCTCGACGAGACGGCCGCAGCCCTGGCCGAGACAAGCGGCCTGGACGCCGAAGAGGCAGCCCTCCTGCGCGAACTCGGCCACCTGCTCAACTACAACGGCTACGGCAGCTCCGAGGCCGACCTGCACGTGCATCCCGCCGACCTGTACCGCGAGGTGCACCGCTTTGTCGACCCGTTCGAGTTCGCCCTCCAGTCCGACCTGCTCGCCGGACTCCGCGCCGGCCATGACCGGGACATGGCCAGGGCAGAGGCACTGACGCCCCGCTGGTCCTTTTCCGCTGGCCAGGTGTACCTGTTGCCGGCTGCCAGCTGGGCCAGGCGGGTGGTGGGGGTGTTCGCCAACCGTGTTGCCCGCCGGGAGCCGGACCTGGCCCATGCCACCCTCATCACCAACACGGACGGCTCCCTCCTGGTCAGCGTCCGTGCCCCCCTGGACCACCCCCGGGGCGCGGACAGCCTTTGCCGCCAGTTTGCCCCGGCCGCTGGACGGGCCCCGGCCG